>JAYVOV010000241.1:0-7309 GCA_043757735.1 Burkholderiaceae bacterium | reverse complement strand
CCCGCAACAAGCTGCTGACCGCACCGCCCTACGCCGTAGAACAGACGCTCAAGCGGCTGGGCGCGAACCTGCGCACGGCACGCCTGCGTCGGAACCTGACGATTGACGACATGGCGGAGAAGATCGGCACCGGCGAGCGTGCCGTCGCCGACGCCGAAAAGGGCAAGCCCTCAACCGGCATCGCTGTCTACGCCGCGATGCTGTGGGCGCTTGATCTACTCGACCAGATCGCCGACGTGGCAGCCCCTGAAAAGGACGCCGAAGGCCAGACCCTCGCATTGTCCCGCGAACGCGCCCGCGCCCGTCCAACGGCAGGCGCAAAGACAGGGCTGGACAATGACTTCTGAAGCCCTCACCGAGTGCTTCGTCTACATCACCCTGCCCGGGCAAACCGAGCCGGTGACGGCTGGCCGCTTCGCGCTGACCACGGACCGCAGAGGAACACCCGAGGGGCGCTTCGTCTATGGCCGCAGCTACCTTGAGCGTCCGAACGCAGTCGCTCTCGACCCCATTGAGTTGAAGCTATCGCCCCGTATCTGCTCAACGGTGACGCTTGGCGGCGTCTTTGGCGCGTTGCGTGACGCGAGCCCGGACTATTGGGGTCGCCGCGTCATCCAGCGCCATCTTGGCAAGGCGCAGCCGGGCGAGATGGCGTACCTGCTGTATTCCCCCGACGACCGCGCCGGAGCACTCGGTTTCGGCTTGAACCAGGTACCCCCCGCGCCGAAGCGCGCCTTCAACCAGACCCTCGATCTGGAAAAGGTGCAGGTCATCGCCGATGCGATCATGGCTGACACGGCCCTGCCTGCTGCTGCTGCTGCTGCTGACGGTGCTGACGGTGCTGACGGTGATGACGGTGATGACGGTGATGATCATCGTCATGCTGTCGATGATCACGATCAGGTCGAGAAGCTGCTGGTGATCGGCACCTCGATGGGCGGCGCGCGCCCGAAAGCCGTTGTCGAAGACGAGGCCGGGCTATGGATTGCGAAGTTCAACCGGCCCGACGACACATGGAACTGCGCCAGGGTCGAGCACGCAATGCTGATCCTTGCGAGGACTTGCGGGCTCACGACAGCCGAAAGCCGGGTCGTCGGCGTCGGCGGACGTGATGTCTTGCTCGTCAAACGCTTCGACCGAGAGAAGACAGAAGCCGGATACCTGCGCACACGCATGATCTCGGCCTTGACGCTGCTGCGCGCGGACGACAACTACCAAGCACGCGACAAATGGTCCTACGTGCGGCTAGTCGAAGAAATTCGGCGTGTCTGCGCCGAACCGGCGCAAAACGCAGCCGAGCTGTTTCGCCGCATGTGTTTCAACGCGTTGATCTCGAACATCGATGATCACCCGCGCAACCACGCGCTGATCGCAAAGGGAGCCGACTGGAAGCTTTCCCCCGCCTATGACCTGACACCCGCCGTACCGGTCAGCCTGGAGCATCGCGATTTGGCTATGGAATGCGGCGATGCGGGCCGTTTTGCCAACGCGGGCAATCTACTGTCGCAGAGCGCTCGGTTCCTGCTTGCGCGTGAAGACGCTGCCGCCGTCATCCATGTCATGGAGGGCCAGGTGCGTAGCACGTGGTACGCCACAGCGCGCGGTGCGGGCGTCTCGGAGAAGGACTGCGAGCAAATTTCGCGGGCCTTCTCCTATCCGGGGTTCAGCCAGAAGACCGAAGGCTAGAAGGACGGGAGCAAACCGATGCAGGTATAGCAACGACGATCGACAACTTCCGGGGCATCCGGAAGGCCACGCTGCAGTTCTTCGGGCACACCCTGCTGATCGGCGGCAACAACGTCGGCAAGAGCACGATTTGCGAAGCCCTCGATCTTGTCCCTGGGCCGGACCGCCTGAACCGTACACCCCCGGTCGAAGAGTTCGACTTTCGTAACGCTGGCTATCTGGCCCTCGGCGCTCACCGGAACGGACCCACTTCTGCTCACCAGAACTGACCCATGGAATGCGCAGTAGTTTCCGCGAACGGTGCGTGCGGCAACATGATCTGCGGTCAGCTATTGCGGTGGCAACGCACACCGTGCAGTCATCAGCCTTGGCTGGTTCGTGCGCCCGAGGCCATCACTCTTGCAATTTCTAGGTTTTGCTGTCGCGCCGTTTCTAGGTTTTCGTGCTTGGACTCACCCCAAGTCATATGCGTAAACCTCGCCTTCTTGTCGGTTTTCGCGTACGTTCTGGGGATGTCTTCACTGGACCGATTCGCAGATGACCGACTGATTCAGGGCCGTGCCACCTTCTCGCGGGAGGACGCACAGAGCGCGCTCGACCTCAAGCCTAACGCGCTGACGGCGGCCCTCACGCGGCTGACCAAAAAGCATCGGCTCGCAAGTCCGCGCAAGGGCTTCTATCTCATCCTTCGTCCCGAGGATCAACTTGCCGGAGCGCCCGATCCTGCGCAGTGGATCGAGCCGCTGATGAACTACCTCGGTCTTGAATACCGGGTGTCCATGCTGCGTGCAGCCGCCTTTCACGGATCATCCCATCAAGCGGCGATGGTCTTCCAGGTGATCGTTCCCAAGCAGCTTCGCGATATCGAGCTTGGCCGACACCGCGTTCAGTTTCTCTATCAGGCCCCGAGCACGTTCAACAAAGTCAACCAGCACACCGATCTTGATCAGATCAAGACCAGCGCCGGTTTCGCAAAGGTGTCGGGTGTTGAGTTGACGCTACTGGACTGCGCGCGCTACTTCCACAAGGCCGCAGGGATCAACGGGGTTGCTCAGGTGATCAAGGACATCGGTGGCAAGGCCGATGCGCGCAAGCTCGCGAAGCTCGCTGCCGCCTATGAGAACTCCTGTATCAGACGGCTTGGCTACCTCCTTGAACTTGCTCACCATACGCGGCAGGCCAGCGCGTTGGAAGCCTTCGCGAAGAAGGCCAAGACTGCCGTACCGCTCGACCCATCGGTCAAACCCCTGATTGAATCGCTTGCGGATCATTACGAACGCGATCAGCGCTGGAAACTCATCCTTAATGAGCAGGTGGAGGTGGATTTTTGATCCCGCTTGCTTTCATACAGGCATGGGCAAGCCATGCCCCATGGGCGGACCTGCGTCAAGTCGAACAGGACCTGATCATCTCAAGGGCGCTATGCGACCTGTTCACGTCACCGGCCCTAAAGGGCAAGATTGCCTTTCGTGGTGGCACGGCGATCAACAAGCTTCTCTTCAAGCAGCCGTTGCGCTACTCCGAAGACATCGACCTCGTTCAGACGAAGGCTGAGCCTATTGGGGAAACGGTCGATGCGATCCGTGATGCCCTCTCGTGGCTCGGAAAGCCCAAGCGCCAGCAGGCCGGGCACTCTATGCACCTGATATTCAAATTCACCCCTGAAGTCGATGCCGGTGAGGTTCTCAATCTCAAGGTCGAAATCAACACGCGCGAACACACCAACCTCTACGGTCTGACGCACGTGCCCTTTGCGGTTCAAAGTGACTGGCATCAGGGCGCTGCTGAGATCGCCACGTTTGCGCCTGAGGAATTGTTTGGGACAAAGCTCCGGGCACTTCTTCAACGGCGCAAGAACCGCGACTTGTTTGACCTGCACCATGGCCTTGAGCAGCTCGGTCTCCCGATCCCGAAAAGGTCGTGGCCTGCTTCGACCACTGTCTCAAAGAAGAAGGCAACACGATCGCGCGCGCGCACGCGGAGCAACGGATGCTGCAGAAGCTCACGGAAAGGGCGCTTGAAGCGTTGCGCGCCAAGAAGTATCCGGGCCTGCTCAGCGGCTAGGCAGCAGCCCTAGAAATTGTTATCCAAGCTTCGATCAGGCCGGGCGCGGGAGCGTTCGCGCGACAAGGCGAGGGCCTGACCTTCCTCATCTTTCTCCGGCGCGGCAACATCGTCCATGTGGTTCAGGAGGTCGAGTGCCCACAGCATCGCTGCATAGACAGCAATTCCGGTTGAAGCCTTGCCGTGCTCGGCATCGGCAACCACGCGAACGCCCGTGCCGATCTTCTCGGCTACGTCTTCGATGGTGAGGTTCCGGCGAAGGCGTGCCGTACGCAGGTTCGCTCCCAGGCGCTTGAGCGTCTGTTCAACGGGATAAGGCGGGGCGGCTAGCAGCTTGTTCCGGGCGGTCATCAAGTCACCAATGCGAAGGGCACTACACCAGCAGATACCATGCTGGTCTAAGAGGAGACAGCATAAAAATTTCTCAAGAGCATTCTAATCTACCTAAACAGCTCTTGAGAGCTATTATCTGATAGAGTCTGTATTGCTGTAGACCTCAACAGGTCGCCAGCAAAAGTAAAGGGGCTGGTGTGCACGGGCTATGAGCACATTCGGGAATGCGTACATAGCTGTGTACATATCGGGGAAAAGTTCTGATGGCAGACGGTTCAATCGCAGAGCAGGTAAGGCGGAGAAGAACGTTTGCCATCATTTCGCACCCGGACGCGGGTAAAACCACGCTGACCGAAAAGCTGCTGCTGTTCGGCGGCGCCATCCTGCTCGCCGGCACGGTCAAGGCGCGCAAAAGCGCGCGCCACGCCACGTCAGACTGGATGGAGGTGGAGAAGCAGCGCGGCATCTCGGTCACCAGCTCGGTGATGCAGTTCGAGTACGCAGGCCACGTCATCAATCTGCTCGACACACCCGGCCACCAGGACTTCTCCGAAGACACCTATCGGGTGCTGACGGCAGTAGATGCGGTGGTGATGGTGATCGACGCGGCCAAGGGCGTCGAAGCGCAGACCATCAAGCTGCTCGAGGTCTGCCGGCTGCGCAACACACCCATCATCACCTTCGTCAACAAGCTCGATCGCGAAGTGCGCGCGCCGGTGGAGCTGCTCGAAGAAATCGAATCAGTGCTGCACATCGATTGCGCGCCAGTCACCTGGCCGCTGGGCATGGGCAAAGCTTTCCGTGGCGTGTTCCACCTGCAGAACGATCGGCTGATGCGGTTCACTGGCGGCGAGGAGCGGCGCAGCGAAGACGGCGAGCTGATCGTCGGGCTGGATAATCCGCGCCTCGATGAGTTGTATCCCAACGAAGTCGGCGAACTGCGCACGGATGTCGAACTCATTCGCGGGGCGAGCGAGCCGATGTCGCTCGAACGTTTTCTGGCCGGCACCCAGTCGCCGGTTTTCTTCGGATCGGGGATCAACAACTTCGGCGTGCAGGAAGTGCTGCAGGCTTTGATCGACTGGGCGCCGCCGCCGCAGCCGCGCGATGGCAGCTTGCGGATCGTTCAGCCCACTGAACCTGCATTCAGCGGCTTCGTGTTCAAGATACAAGCCAACATGGATCCCAAGCATCGCGACCGCATCGCGTTCTTTCGCGTCTGCTCGGGCCGCTACTCGCCGGGCATCAAGGTGCGCCATCTGCGCACCGCCAAGGACATGAAGATCGGCAATGCGCTCACCTTCATGGCCAACGAACGGGTGGCCAGTGAAGACGCGGTGGCCGGCGACATCATCGGCATCCACAACCACGGTCAGCTGCAGATCGGCGATACCCTGACCGAAGGCGAAGCCCTGAGCTTTCGCGGCATTCCTTACTTCGCGCCCGAACTGTTCCGGATCGCGCGGCCGCGCGATCCGTTCAAATCGAAGCAGTTGCAGAAGGGCCTGCTGGAGCTGGGCGAAGAGGGAGCCATTCAGGTGTTCGTGACCGAGACCGGCAACCTGCTGCTCGGTGCGGTGGGCGTGCTGCAGTTCGAGATCGTCGCGCAGCGGCTGGCCACCGAGTACAAGGTAGACGCCGTCTACGACGCCGCCGAAATATCCACTGCGCGCTGGCTGATCTTTCCCAATGACGACGTGCGCAAGCGCTTCGAGCGCGAGCAGGCGGCGCGCATGGGTCGCGACGTCGACGAGAACCCGGTGTACCTGGCCAGCAACCGCTACAACCTGCAGGTGACCGAAGAGCGCTGGCCCGAGGTGGCGTTCCATGCCACGCGCGAGCACGGGCTGCGGCTGGCGCAGGGCTGAGCAGCCGCGCCTCTCAAACTGACGGCCCGCTCGCGGCGTCGTCGAATGGCTCGGTTTGCAATGGCAGTGAGGTGGACGCCGGCCAGCGTTCGCGTCAGGAAGTCCCGCGATCCTCTGCGCCGAATCGCTGCGCGGCGGACCAGGCTGGCAGATGCCGTACGGCAGTGCCGTGCGTACAATTGCCTTTCCAGAGGAGTGCCAAATGGATCATGTGAACTTAAACCCCATGGACCACTTTCCGGTGCGGACCTTCACGTTCGACACCGTTACTGGCGCGCGGCTCGTGTGGAGCCACACCTGCCCCGAGTTCTCGGTATGTTTGAACGCTCTCGCACTGCACGTGCCCTACTTCGAGCGGTACCTGATCGCCGCAATGCGATCGGCGCAGGGCAAGGTCGCCAGCCCCGTCTTGCAGCGCGACATGGCAGCGATCATTGGACAGGAAGCACACCACGCAAAGAACTTCGTCACGCTCAACCAGTCGCTCATCGAGAGATACCCGCCGCTCAAGGATATCGCCGCCAAAGCAGAGCGCCACTTCGCGCAGCGCGCGAAATCGGATCCGCTGAAGACGCTGGTTGGTTTCACGGCTGGCTACGAGACGTTCACATTTCTGGCCGGGATGATCATTCTGCAAAACTACGACAAGTGGTTCGCTGATTCGGACCCTGTGCTCAAAGCGCTCTGGGTTTGGCACCAGGTCGAGGAAGTGGAGCACGGCGCCGTTGCATTCGAGGTCTATCAGGCGCTGTACGGCGAGCACGAGTGGTACCGCAAATGGATGGTGTTGGCTGCCGCGGCGCACATCGCCAGAGAGACGATAAAGGCCTATTGGCCGATGATCCGCATCGAAGGCTGGACGCGCAACCCGCTCATGGCGCTGCAGCGGATGGGTTTCTGTGCATCGCTTCTGGTGCGATTCGGCATCGCGGCGCTGCCGGTGTTCCGTCGCAGCTACCACCCGCGGCGGCATCCCCTGGCGACCACCCGCCAGAACCCAATCCAGATCGCCTGGCGGCGCTATGAGGCGGGCGGCGGCGACGTGCTCGCGATCGACCATGCCAAGATGGCAGAGATCATGGGCGTGTCGATCCACTGACCTCGCGCCCAAGCAATCCGGCGGCCAGGGCACGGCGAACAGCGAGCGCCAGGCACTCTCCAGCGGCCGGCAGCGCGCTGGCCGAGGCCGGATTGAGCTTCGCGGACGTGATCGCCACCCGGGTCTATATGCTCGACACGACGCGCTGGGAAGACGCCGCGCGCGCGCACGTCGAGTTCGTGAACCAGGTGCGCCCGGCGCTGTCGTTCATTGGCGTGGCCAACTTCTTCGGTCCGGCTATTCTGGTCGAGTTCGAGAT
>JAYVOV010000240.1:0-2007 GCA_043757735.1 Burkholderiaceae bacterium | reverse complement strand
TCGGCGCAGCACCATGGAAAACGAATACCAGCGGCTGCCGCTCGAAGCGCTGACCCAGGATGTGCTTGGACTGCCGGTACGCAAAGTCGTGATCCCAGTGGCGGCCGGGCGCAACATGGCGGTGCTGACAGAAGCGGCGGTGCGCGGCACCGTGCTGTCGCTGCGCGGGATCGACACCCTGCGCGAGTTCGTCGAGCGCCAGCACCGGATGATCGAACAGACAGGGTCCGACTGACCCGGGCAGGTCCGTCTTTAGCAGGCCAGTATAAAAAACTGCCGAGCCTGCATCGACGAGAAGCATTACGGGCGCTAAGCTTGTCCGATGAACGTAAATCCTGACTCTTCCCACCGGGCTGCAGCATGCGGGTAGTCCTGATCACCGGCATCTCCGGATCCGGTAAATCCATCGCGCTCAATGTGCTCGAAGACGACGGCTTCTACTGCGTCGACAACCTTCCGGTCCGATTTCTGCAGGAAGTCATCGGTTCCCTGCGCGATGTCGGCCACGACCGCATCGCGGTGTCGATCGACGCCCGCAGCGGCGCGTCGGTGGCGGAGCTTCGCGACAACATGGCGGGGCTCTCCCGCTTCGGACACGACGTCAAGACGATCTTCCTCAACGCGAGCACCACGGCGCTGGTGCAACGCTATTCCGAGACCCGTCGCCGCCACCCGATGTCGATGCGCATCGACCCCGATGACAACAGCAAGACCCTGGTCGAAGCCATCGAACGCGAGCGCGAAATCATGTCTGTGCTCGAAGACATCGGCTTGTCCCTCGACACCAGCGACCTGCACCCGAATGTGCTGCGCCAGTGGGTGCGCGACGTCGTCGGCACGGAACGCGCGCCGCTCACCCTGTTGTTCGAGTCGTTCGCCTACAAGCAGGGCGTGCCGCTGGACGCAGATCTCGCCTTCGACGCGCGCTGCCTGCCCAATCCGTACTACTCGGGCGAATTGCGGCCGCTGACCGGGCTCGATGCGCCGGTCGATGTCTATCTGCGGCAGATTCCGTCCGTCCTGCGCTTCGTCGACCACATCGGCAATTTTTTGCACTCGTGGCTGCCCTTCTACATCCAGGAAAACCGCAGCTACCTGACCGTGGCGATCGGCTGCACCGGCGGGCAGCATCGCTCGGTCTGGTGCGTCGAGGAACTCGCCCGACGCTTTCGTCGCACCGAACATGTGCTGGTGCGCCATCGCGGGCTGGCGCAGCGCCGCCACACCGCCTGACCGGCTGCGCTCGCCCGCTCCTCGCCGCGCCGTGTCGGACTCCCCTCCAACCCCCAGCCCCGAGCCGCGCACTGCGGGCTGGCTCGACGATGTACCCATATTTCCGCTCGGCACCGTCTTGTTCCCAGGGGGCGTGCTGCCGCTGCGCATTTTCGAGGCGCGCTACATGGACATGGTTCGCGCCTGCATGCAGTCGGGCGCGCCCTTCGGCGTGTGCCTGATAAACAAAGGCGGCGAGGTCGGCGAGGTCGCCGAACACGAACCGCTCGGCTGCCTCGCCAGCATCATTGATTGGGACATGCAGCAGCTCGGCCTGCTGCAGATCCGGGCCCGTGGCGGGCAGCGGTTCGAGACGGTCAGCCGCCATGTCCAGCGCGACGGCCTCGCCCGGTCGCGCATCCGACTGATCGAGCCCGACGCCGAACTACCCCTGCCGGACGAGTTCGGCATCCTGGGACACCTTCTGCGGCGCATCGTGGCCGACCTGGTCGAGCGCGAAGTGAATCCGCTGAACCGGATGGTGGCCGAACCCTACGCCTACGAATCCGCAAACTGGGTATCGAATCGGCTCTGCGAATTCCTGCCTATTCCGGTGCGCGCTCGCCAGCGCCTGATGGCGCTGCCGGATCCCCTCACCCGATTGTCCCTGGTGCGCCAGTTCCTCACGCAGCGTCAGGTCATCTGAGCTCTGGCACGGATCGGGCCAGTGCCTGCAGCAGCCGTTTGATCGGCTGGGGCAGAGCTGCCGTGGCGGCATCAGCCAGCGCCAGCCAG
>JAYVOV010000239.1:0-27251 GCA_043757735.1 Burkholderiaceae bacterium | reverse complement strand
CCAACTCCTCAAGACCTCCGCATGACTCAAACCACAGGTCGCGTGACCACCCTCATCGACGGCCCCATCGGCTGGATCGTCTTCGACAACCCCGCCCGACACAACGCGATGTCGGTCGCCATGTGGGAAGCCCTTCCCGCGGCGGTCAAAACACTGGAGACAAATGCGCAGGTCCGTGTGGTGGTGCTGCGCGGCGCGGGCGATCAGGCGTTTGTCTCCGGCGCCGACATTTCGCAGTTCGACAAAGTCCGGAACACGCTCGAAGCCAACCAGCGCTACGAGGCGATCGGGAACACCGGCATGGCCTGTATCGCCGACTGCAGCAAACCCACCATCGCCATGCTCCAGGGATGGTGCCTGGGCGGCGGGGTGGCCATCACTTTGAACTGCGACATGCGCATCGCCGATGAAACCATGCGCTACGGCATTCCGGCCGCACGACTGGGCATCGGCTACCGCTGGCCGGGCATCAAGAAACTCGTCGACACCGTGGGCGCACCGAATGCTCGCGAGATCTTTCTAACCGCCAAAAAATTCACTGCCCAGGATGCGCTGCGCATGGGCTTCGTCTGCCGGGTGGTTGCAAAGGGCGAACTCGAAGCCTCTGTGCGTGCCGAATGTGCGGTGCTCGCGGCCAATGCGCCAATCACCATGACTTCGGTCAAGATCGCGATCGACGAGATCCTGAGGGCGGGCCCACAGATCGACGCCAGGCGCATTGAAGACGCCACTCAACGCGCCTACGCCAGCGAAGACTTCATCGAAGGCCGCCGTGCGTTTATGGAAAAACGTCAACCCGCATTCATGGGACGCTGAGCGATGTACAAACCTACCCCCGGCGGCGCCTTCGAAGGCTTGCGTGTGATCGATCTGGCGCAGGTGCGCTCCGGTCCGACCTGTGTGAAGCAGTTCGCCGATTTCGGCGCCGATGTGATCCGCATCGAGCCGCCGCCCCAGTCTGGACGCACCGAGATGATGACTGGCGCCCGCGACGGCGCCGACATGCTCAATCTGCATCGCAACAAGCGCCAGATCACACTCGACCTGAAGGCGCCGGGCGCCAGGGACGTGATGCACAGGCTGGTGCGCTCAGCCGATGTGCTGGTCGAAAACTACCGCCCGGACGTCAAGGAGCGCCTGGGCATCGACTACGAGAGCCTCGCGAAAATCAATCCACGCATCATCCTGGCGAGCATCTCAGGCTTCGGCCAGGACGGCCCCTACCGCGACCGCCCCGGCTTCGATCAGATCGCACAAGGCATGTCCGGAATGATGTCGGTCACCGGCAGACCGGGAGAGGGTCCGATGCGGGTCGGCGCCGCGGTCATCGACGTCGCCACCGGGCTCTACGCGGCGCTCGGCGTCATGACCGCACTGCATGAACGCCAGCGCAGCGGCCGTGGCCAATGGGTCCAGTCGTCACTGCTGCAGTCCGGCCTGGGCCTGATGGACTTCCAGGCGGCGCGATACCTCGTCGACGGCGAAGTCCCGGCGCAGGTGGGCAACGACCATCCCACCGGCATGCCGACTTCAGCCTATGCCACGGCCGATGGCCATGTGAACCTGGGTGCCGGCGGCGAAGCGATGTGGCTCAAGCTGTGCGCGGTGATCGAGCGCCCTGAACTGGTCGCCGATCCACGCTTTGGCAAGAGCGCCGACCGGTCGCGCAACCGGCAGGCGCTCAACGCCATTCTGGGCGACGTGTTCAAGGCCGACACCAGCGCCGGCTGGATCGATCGGCTCAACGCCGCCGGCGTGCCCTGCGGGCCGATCTATTCCATGGACCAGGTGTTCGACGACCCCCAGGTGATTCATGGCCGCATGGCGGCCACCGTCAACCACCCCACCCGCGGCGACATCCGTGTGCTGGCACCCACCGCCACCTTGTCGCGCACGCCCGGCCGGCTGGAACGCTCGCTGGCTGCCGTTGGTCACGACACCAATGAGGTGCTGGCCGAACTGGGCTATGGCGCCGATGAAATAGCGACCATGCGACGCGACGGCGTACTCTGATATCCGCGCAAGAACCAGACTGAACACCCGCAGGAAACCAACACCATGAACCTATCGAAGCCACTCGGACTGACGAGACGCGACGTGCTCAAGCTGGCCGGAGCGGCCGCCACCATCGGCGGACTGCACTCGCAGACCCGTGCGCAGGGCTACCCCGAAAAACCGCTGAAAATGATCATTCCCTACCCGCCCGGCGGCGGCGCCGATGCCTGGGGCCGCCTCGTGGCCGCCAAGCTCGAGAAGGTGATGGGCCAAGCCATCGTGTTCGACTACAAACCTGGCGGCAGCACCACCATCGGGGCCGACGCCGCCGCGCGTTCGCCGGCCGACGGCTACACCGTCTTCATGATCGACAGCACCGCTTTCGCCTTTGTGCCGAACATGCGCAAGGTGAACTACGACCCGATAAGGTCGTTCACTCCGGTGGGCCTGCTGGGGGTGGGGCCGATGCTGCTGGTGGCCAACCCCAGTCTGCCGGTGCGCAACGTTCAGGAGCTGGTAGCGCATGCCAAAGCCAATCCGGGCAAGATCACCATCGCCAGCGCGGGCGTGGGTTCGCCCCATCACCTGATCGGCGAGTTCTTCAAGAATCGCGCCGGCATCAACCTCACGCATGTCCCCTACAAGGGCGCGGTGCAATACATCGCCGATCTCGTCGGCGGTCAGGTGGACCTCGCGGTATCGACCATCACGCCAGCGCTGCAGCACCTCGCCTCGGGCCGCCTGCGCGCGCTGGGGGTCTCCAGCGCCAGGCGCTCTTCGGCATTGCCCGACGTGCCCACAATTGCCGAACAAGGGCTGCCCGGCTTCGACGAAAAACCCTGGAGTGCCTTCGTCGCGCCCGCCGGCGTGCCGCCTGCGGTGCTGGAGAAACTGCGCGCAGCCTTTCGCACCACGCTTGAAGATCCCGAAGTGGCAGGCGCACTTCGCAAGGTCGGCCTCGAAGACGTTGGCGCCTGGTCGCCCGCTCAGATCGGCGATCAGATGCAGGCCGATCTGACCAAGTGGGGCGAGATCATTCGCGCGGCGAACATCAGGCTGGACAGTTGACGCCAGCATGTCTGCCGACCGGATGCGGGCGATCGCGCCGCGCGGGTATTCGGCGGGCATGGCAGCCCGCCGAGCGTGTTACTCGGGCTTGATGCCCACCGCGTCGGCAATCGCTTTGAAGCGATGGTGTTCATCGGTCTGGTATCGCCCCATCTCGGCAGGGCCGAACGTGTACATCGGATCGCTGCCCTGAGACTCGAAATATTTCGTCAACTCCGGCGTGCGCATTGCCCGATTCGTCGCCCCGACCAGCTTGGCATGCACATCGGCCGGCACCTCGGTGCGCAGCCAGAACGCGGTCCAGGAGTAATTAATGTAGTCGGGCCAGATCTCGCGCAGCGCCGGCACGTTGGGCAATGCCGAATGCCGGTTTTCACCGGCGACCGCGATTGCGCGGATCTTGCCGGCCTGGACCAGGGCCAGCGCACCGCCGAAGTCACCCATGCCCGCGTCGAGCTGCCGGCCGATCACATCGGTGAACACCTGCGCCTGGCCCTTGTACGGCACGTAGGTCAAGTTGACCTTTGACAGGATCGACACCCATGCGATTGCAAGCTGGTAGCCGGCCGAATACGAGCCCACGTTGAGCGGGCGTGTCTTGCCCAGCGCGAGCAGATCGGTCATGTTCTTCACCGGGGACTCATTGGCGACGTACCAGATATTCTGGCTGCGGCCGATACCGTGGATCGCCTTGAAGTCCTTGAGCGGGTCGTAGCCCAGATTCTTGAGGACGATCGGGTTGACTGCCATCGGGGAATTAGAGCCCACCATGATGGTGTAACCGTCAGCGGGAGCCTGCTTGACCGCCATCGCGGCGATCGCGCCGCTGGCCCCTGGACGGTTCTCCACCGTCACCGGCTGGCCAAGGGTGCGCTGCATCTGATCGGCCAGCGCGCGCGCCGAACTGTCGGCACCGCTGCCGGCGGCAAAGGGCACCAGCATGCGGATCGGCTTGCTGGGGAAATCAGTGCCCTGAGCGTGAGCAGGCAGGACCGACAGCGTCGCGATGGCAAGTACACCGTGGAGGAATATTCGTCGCATGGTTTGTTTCCGATTGTTTGAACGAAAGAATAGAAGCGTCACCGGCTACGCCGGCTGAAGCGTCGCTAGATCGATTCGATATAACTGGGCGACATTCTCAGACAGAATCCCGCGCCGCTGCTCGGCAGTCAGGTTGCCAGTATGCTCGGCCAGCATCTCCTGCGACCACGGCCAGGTGGAATCCGAATGCGGAAAGTCATTGGCCCACATCAGGCGCCGCCAGTTCATCTGATCGACAGATCGGAATGCCACCCAATCGTCCTGGAAAGTGGTGTAGATATGCTCTGAAAAATACTCGCTGGGCAGTTTGTCGAGCTTGATGCCGGGAGCGAGCCAGTTGCGGTGCCGCTTGTACGCATGGTCCATGCGGTACAGGTAATGCGGCACCCATCCGGCATCAGCTTCGGCACATACCACCCGCAGGGCCGGATGGCGCTGAAACACGCCGCCAAAGATGAGCGTGCCCATGATGTCCTGATTGCCGCGAATGATCGACAGAAAGCTGTTGATGCGTGGCCCACGAACCGGCGCGCTGTCTTTGGTGGTGAGGATATGAAAGGACAGCGGCAGCTCGAGCTCGATCGAAGCTTCCCACACCGGGTCATAGATACGGGAGTCGTAGTCCTCCAAGGCCGGATTGCCAGGCATCATCACGCCGCGCAAACCCAGCGCCTTGATCGAGTGGAGATCCGCGACCATCTCGCCGGGCGAGCGGCCCGCAGTCTGACCACAGCCCAGCAGCCGGGCAGGATGGTGTCCGCAGTACTCGGCAATCCATCGATTGTAGGCATCGAAGCAGGCCTTCTTGTAATCGAAGTCCTTGTGGTTGCAGAGCAGCATGCCTACCGTGGGATAGATGATCTCGGCTGCCACCCCGTCGCGATCCTGATCGGCCATTCGCGCATCGGGGTCCCAGCCGCCGCGATGCAGCTCGCTGAACTTCACGCCACCCCTGTTGATCGAGTCCGGCGGCTTGCCTGCCGCGGCCACCAATCCCAGCTGTATCGGGCGCGCCATGCCATCGATCTGGAACACGTCGCCATCGGCGGTTTCGACGATGCGTGGCGCCTTGTCGCGCCAGGCCCGGTCGATGTAGGCAAGGTAGGTATCAGGCGCTTCAGTGATGTGCGAATCGGCGGAGATGATCGGATAAGTCACAGCAAAACTCCTCCCTGGAGATGTCTGACTATAGCGCGGCATTGGTGCGATGATTCGTCGCATGCGCGCAGCTGTCTCGGAAGTATCGGCCCGACCGTCATCCGCGCGATCAGTGGTAAGCGTTCAATCCGCGGCGTCTATTGACAGCGGGCCAGATTAGATCTCAGCGGGTTATCGCCGAAGCGTGGCACCCAGTTCCTCGGCGTCAGCTCTTGCACTTTGCTGGCTAAATGTGGGTTGATCCGCTGCAGCCTTGACGAAGGCGCCGGCGCGCGAGGCGGCGTAGTAAAAGCCGCCGGCGTGTGCTCGCTGATGCCTGGCTGGTCTTCTTCATCGATCTGCTCCTGGGTGTTCACGATGAATCACAGGTTATCGACCGATCAACGCCTCGGGAAGAACGCCTCGGGTTGAACGCTTACGATCAGTGCGTCCAGGATGGCCTTGGGTTTCGGCTGGCGGAGCACGGCGGCCCGTTCGCCGAACTGTCCGTACAACCGCTTCAGGGTTCGCCAGGCCGGTCGCCACGACAGGTGATGGCGCGCCCGCGTATGGCCATCGAGCACCCGCTGTACCCGCCTCCCGTAGTCCTGAGTGTGGGCGTCGATCAGCGCAGGACTCCATTCGCGCCGTTCGTCGCGCTGAAACACCACATCGACATTGCCGCCATCGGGCGACGCTCGGGCGCTGACCGGACTCAGCCCGCAGTGCATGCCCAGCCGTTTGAGCATGCGCGGATGTCCGGTCAGCAGCGGCCGGATCCGGAGCAGCCGGTCCAGCGCCACCCGGCCTGCGCGCAGCACATGGTGCGACCGGGGCTGCAGCACGCCGTTGTAGTCGCGGCGATAGTCGTGGGCATACCAGCCCTCCCGTTGTTGACGGCTCGGGCGAGGGTCGACGAAGACGAGCCCGCAATCAAGGCACAGGCGGTTGCTCAAGGCATGCCCGTCGCGGTCCTTGTCGGACACGGCCGGGCAGTAGCCTCCCCGCACAGGGGATAGGCAGAAAAATTCATCATGAAACGCCAGACTGGGACGGTGGCACCGAGGCCCGCCAGATCAAGTTGACCGCACAGCACGCGCCGCCTGCCGGAGCGCAGTCGGCCAACGAGGCGCTGCGCAGATGGGTGTGCAGGAGCGGCTGAAGACACTGCAGCAGAGTCAGCGCGGCGACCACCAGCAGGCGGCTGTTCAGACATCGAGGTCGGCGCGGCCGATCATGGCCACGATGCGAATGCGAAACGCGCTACCATCGACGATGATTGAAAGCCCTTCGGGTCACCCGTTCCTTGCACCACAATCACTCGCCTCATGCCCATTGACTATCCTCTTGAAGAACGCACCATTGGACGTGTGCTGGCTGACAAAGCGCGGCGCATTCCAAAACGGCCGTTCCTGATCTGGCAGGGTCGAACATTCACCTTTGCCGAACTCGAATCGACGACCAACCGCTATGCCAATGGTTTCTCGGCGCTGGGCATCGGCCATGGCGACCGTGTGGCGGTAATGCTGCCCAACTGCCCCGAGTTCTACTGGGTGGTCTGGGGCTTGGGCAAGATCGGCGCGGTCGCGGTCCCGATCAACACCGCGGCCAGGGGCGAGATGCTGCGCTATTTCATTGATCAGTCCGACTCATCTTGCGTCGTCGTCGACACCGAATGGGCCGAGCGGATGTGCGCCGTTGCACCCCATCTCCCAAAGGTGACGCGTTACCTGCTTCGATCGCCTGAAGGCGCCGCGGACGTCTTTTCCGGTGCGATCCAGGCACCGCTGCAAGCGCAGGTCCACGCCCTGGCCGATCTGCCCTCTCACGACGCCACGGCGCCGCCGTTCGATCGCGTTCGCTGCGACGACATCCAACTGATCATCTACACCTCGGGCACCACCGGCCCCTCCAAGGGTGTCATGTGCCCGCATTCTCAGGGCCTGGCAGTGGGCCGGCAGATGGCCACCGAATACGGCTACCAGCCGTCCGATATTCTCTACACCTGCCTGCCACTGTTCCACGCCAACGCATTGTGGTATTCAAGCTGCGCAGCGCTCTGGGCTGATGCCGCCATCGCGCTGTCGCCGCGCTTTTCGGCCAGCCATTTCTGGGCTGAGATCCAAGCCACCGGGGCGACCCAGTTCAATTCGCTGGGCGCGATGACTAACATTCTTATGCAATTGCCGCCCGGACCGCACGAACGTCAACACGCGCTGCGCCAGTGCATGGTGGTGCCGATGCAGAAGGTGCTGTATTCGGAGATTCGACAGCGCTTCGGTGTGGCTGTCACCTCATTGTTCGCGATGTCCGAGAACTTCGCGGTGACCACCTTTGTTCCCGACGACCGCCCCGACAAGGCCGGCTCGGCCGGTTCGCCCAGAGGCGCCGCGCAGTTGCGCATCGTCGACGATGACGGCCGTATGCTGCCGGCCGGTCAGGTCGGTGAGATCACGCTGCGTGCGCTGCGTCCGGGCACCATGATGAGCGGCTACTACCAGATGCCCGACGAAACCGCCCGCGCGTTCGTGAACGGGTGGTTCTGCACCGGCGACCGCGGCTATCTGGACGATGACGGCTATCTGTTCTTTGTCGACCGCAAGAAGGAAGCGATCCGCCGGCGCGGCGAAAACATCTCGGCCTATGAGGTCGAGATGATCTTGTCCAAGCATCCGGCCATCCTGGAAGTGGCTGCGGTGCCGGTTCCAGCCGAGCTCAGCGAAGACGAAGTGATGGTCTACGTGGTCTGCAAGCCGGGCCAGTCAGTGACGGCTGCCGAGGTGGTGGCCTTTGCAGCCGAACACATGAGCTACTACATGGTGCCGCGCTTCGTCGAGTTCATCGGCGAACTGCCCAAGACAGCGACTGAGAAGATCGAGAAATACAAGCTCAAGCAGGATGCGCAGGCGCGCCGCGACAGCCTGTGGGATCGAGAGCGCGAAGGCATCACCATCAGGCGATAATGCCGACGATGCGAAGCGACGATCACAAGGCTCGACGATGACGCGCCGGGCCGCCATTCTGGGTTACGGCGCCGTGCCGGTCGGCCGCTACCAGCAGGCCGAGGGCAACGACGCCATCCTCGAGCACGAATTGGCCACCGGCATCGTGCTCGAGGCGATGGCGATGGCCGGGCTGGCCAGGCACGACATCGAAGGGGTAGTGGTCGCCCACCCGGGGGACCACACGCGCCAGGGCTACTTCCACACCTTCCTCACTGCCCACCTCGGCATTCGTGCGCGCGCCACCGTCATGCAGGTGCTGGGCAACGGCATGACCGGCGGACATGCGTTCGATCAGGCGCTCCAGCAGATCACCTCCGGTCAGGCCGATTGCATGTTGTCGGTAGGCGTCCATTTCGAGACCGGCGTGCCGACCGCTCGGCATCTCGACTACAGCATCCGCCTCACCGGCGATGTCGACTTCCAGGCGGTATTCGGCGCGGTGCCGATCGCCTGGTACGCAATGGACGCGCAACGCTACCTGCACGAACATCGCCTGCCGCGCGCCACGCTCGCCTCGATCGCGGTCAAGAACCGCGAGCATGCGATACACAACCCACTGGCGCAGTTCCGCAAACCCCTCACCCTCGAAGATGTCTTGAACGCCCGCCCCATCGTCGAGCCTCTAGGCCTCTACGAAGTGCCGGGGCGCGCCGATGGCGCGGTGGCGCTGGTGATCGTCAGCGAAGACTTGGCCCGCGCAAGTGGCCGTCCGTACGTGCTGGTGAGGTCGCGTGGCTTCGAACACGAGGGCCTGCATCAGATATCGGATCGGCCCGGTGACGCACTCGACTACAAGACGCTGACCACCGCCTCTCGGCGCGCCTTGGATGGCGCGCAACTCGAGCTCTCAGACATCGGCACGTTTCAGGTCTATGCACCGTGCACCATCGTCGAGGCGCTCGGCACCGAAGCACTCGGGCTGTTCCGGCGCGGACAAGGCGCCTCGGCGGCAGCGGCGGGCGAGACGCGGTTCGACGGACGCTACCCGGTCAACACCTGCGGCGGCTGCCTGTCGCGAGGCCATCCACCGGAGGTCACCCCGCTCTATGACGTGGTCGAAGCAGTCACGCAGCTGTTGGATCGGGCCGGCGAGCGACAGACGCCGCGGCGCGAATTCGCCATGACCATCTGCGAACTCGGCAAGTACAACGCAGCGCTCGTGCACATTCTGGAGGGGTTTGCATGAGCGGCCGTCCGATGGTGCCGATGCCGGATGCGCCCACGCCGGATGCGCCGATGCCCGAAGCGCCGATGCCTGAAACTCGGATGCCGGGGAATCGCCCGTTTCCGCCTCGTGTCTCGGCGTTCACCCGGCCCTTCTGGGATGGATTGGCTGCGCATCGGATGCTCACCACCCGATGCGACGTCTGTGGCACGCTCAGCTTTCCGCCACGCAATCTCTGCCGCGATTGTTGGAGCCGGACCATCCGCTGGGTGACCCTGGCGCCGCGCGGCACGCTCTACAGCTTTACCCGGGTCCACGTCGTGCCCGGGGCATTCAGCGGCGATGCGCCGTACGCAATCGGGATCGTCGATCTGGAGAAGGGTCCACGCCTGATGTGTCGGATGCTGGGCGAGGTGCATACGGGTCATCTCGATGGGCCGATCGAGATGATCGTCATGCGGTATGACGACGGCGTGTTGTTCGCTGCACGGGTCGTCGACGTGCCGGCAAATACCGCGCAGCCGGCAGACAAAGAGGCCCGGGTCAGCAGCAGTTGACCGCGCAGTCCGAACCCGAGTTACCCGCCAGGCCAATCGTGATGGCTCCCTCATGGGCAACTGGTTCTGGTTCATGCTGGGTCATCGTTCTGCACGCTCGCATCAGCTCCTGGGAACTACAGGAGCCGGTCGGAGTCGAATCGATTGCAGCACACCCACCCTGTCCTTGAAACCGCTTTGAAACCGCCCGTGACGATCATGGCGACAACCAAGGAGAGCCGAGTGCTGATCAACTTGTTGAGTGGCCTGTCATGGCTGGTAGCGCTGCTGACTGGACTTGCCGTGATCTTCATCGGCGCATCCAGCGACAGCTGTGAGCGCCGGCGCCCACAATAGCGGGCGTGATGGTGGCCGCGCCCTGGCCACCATGATGCTGACGCCATTTTTTGCCGGCTCCCTGCTGCTGGCATTCGGCCTCGCCCTGTGGCGCGGCGCCATGGACTGGGTTGCACCGGCGTCGGCCAGCCTGCGCTGGTGGGCGGCGCTTCATTACTGATCAGCGCCGGCCCTGCTGGCGCCCCCGGTGTCAAGCTGGAAAGCAAAGCCCTGCCAGAGCGCTGGCTTGCGAAACGCAAACGTCAAACCGCCATTGACGTGCACCCTCAACCGCCAGGGCCGTCCGTCATGATGTAGCCGATGAGGTCGCCGACATTGCTCTGCAGGTCGTCCATAAGGTCATAAAGCAGGTAGCGCAAGGCCAGCATGCCGACCAGCGCCCCGCTGGCGTCAAGCACCACCAGATGCCCGATGTGTTTCTCCCGCATCAGTGCGGCGGCTTCGTCCACGGATGTCTTCAGGCCGATTGACAGGGCCGGACTCGACATGATGTCCCGCACAATGGTGGCCTCGAGCGAGTTGCCCCGAGCGACCACTTTCTGCAGGACGTCGCGCTCGGTGACGACGCCCAGGACGTTCGCCCCGTCGATCACCACGGCGGCGCCGACTCGGCGCTCGGTCATCGCGCGCGCCGCCTGGGCTACCGTGTCTTGCGGGCCCACCGTCAAGGGTGGTTTGCTGCCAAGCCGGATCTGTCTCATGCGCGCTCCCACTTGCGGTGAATTGACAAACTATCCTACCCCGGTGCCGGACTGGCGGGAAGCCCAAGGTGCATGTCGGCCTTGAATCCCGACCGACTATCGTCTGCCGCCTACTGCTGCCCCACCTTGCCGGCCTGGATCACCTCACGCCAGCGGCGCCGGTCACTCTCCAGTCGTCTGCCGAAGGCTTCCGGTCCCTCGTACTGGGGCAGGAATCCGCTGTCCTGCAGCCGCTTCAGAAAGGCCGGATCCTGCATGACCTGCCGGACTGCGTCGTCCCAGCGCCTGATCGCTTCGGCGGGCATGCCTTTCGGCCCGCACAGACCGAACCAGCCGGTGACCTCGAACCCGGGAAACGAATCGGCAATGCGCGGCAGATCGGGGAACAGCGGGAAGCGCGATGGATCGCCCTGCGCCAGCAGACGCAGCTGACCGGCCTGCGCCTGGCGCGCAATGTCGCCCAGGTTCGTGATCATGAAATCGATACGCCCGCCGATCAGGTCGAGCAGGGCCGGAGCGGCGCCCTTGTATGGGATGTGCAGCATGTCCACCTGGGCCATGCGCTTGAGGAGTTCGCCCGACAGGTGCTGCGCCGACCCCGGCCCAGGGCTGCCGAAGGTGATCTGGCCCGGCTTGGCGCGGGCGGCGGCGATGATGTCGTTGACATTGCGATAAGGACTGCCTGGCGCCACCACCAGCCCATAAGAGGACAAGACCATGTTGGACAACGGGATGAGTTCTGCACCCGGATCCAGCGGCACTTTTGCGCCGATCAGCTGGCCCGAGATCGCCATCGTGCTCATCGGACACTGGAAGATCAGATGCCCGTCGGCCGTTTCGCGCGCCACGATGTCGGCACCGATGATGCCGTTCATGCCGGGCTTGTTTTCGACCAGCACCCGCTGCCCCATCAGCGGCGCGACCGCGTCGCCGATAAAGCGCGAGATGATGTCGCTTGAGCCGCCAGGGGCCTGCCCCACAATGATGCGCAATGGACGATCGGGAAAAGCGGCAGCCACCGGAACGGCACTCAGGCCCGCAAGGAGCGCGATCAGCGCCGGTTGGATCAGACGGAATTTCTTGGGCAACATGACTCCTCAGGCCAGTGTGAACATCGGCAGCATGCGGCCGCCGTCGCTCGCGGCAAACTTGACCTTGACGCGCCGCCCGATTGCCGGCGTACGCGGTTCGCAGTCGACGACATTGGTGAGCATCAGCGGACCTTCATCGAGCTGCACGTAGGCCACCACCACGACCGGCGTGGCGCGCGGCATGCTGGTGAAGGCGTAGATCGTGCCGGTGCCGCCTGACGCGCGCCATTCGATCGCTGCGCTGAAACACAGCGGGCAGAAGTTGCGCGGGTACCAGTGCGCCTTGCCGCAGTCTGAGCAGGTGGGCACGACAAATCGTCCCTGCGCCGCGCCCGCCCAGAAGGGCAAGGTACCGGGGTGCTCGCGCACCAGCGGGTCGTCGTTCGGATTGCTGCTCGGTGCCAGGGTGGTCATCGAGTCACTCCCTTCCCAGGATGGCGGTGGCATGCGCATGGCCGACACCAATCACGCCGCCCGGACCACAAGCCAGCGCAAGTTCACAATTGGGCACCTGCACCGCCGGATGCGCTTCACCGCGCAACTGACGAACAGCCTCGATCAGCTTGGTCATGCCGCCGCGATTGCTCGGGTGGTTGTTGCACAGCCCGCCGCCATCGGTATTGAACGGCAGCTTGCCGACGCCGGAGATCAGGCCGCCATCGGCAACAAAGCGCCCGCCCTGCCCGCGCTCGCAGAAACCCAGGTCTTCGAGCTGGGCGATCACCATGATCGTGAAGTTGTCGTAGATCGACGCATACTGGATGTCGGCCGGCTTCACGCCCGCTTCGGCGAACGCCGCCGGGCCCGAGCGCAAGCCGCCCGTACGGGTCAGATCGAAATACCCGCCCGCCTGGGTCTGCACCGTTTCACCACACCCCAGCACATTGATCACCGGTCGCTTCAGGCTTCGCGCGATCTCGGGCTTGACGACGAGCAGCGCGCCGCCGCCATCGCTGATCACGCAGCAGTCGAGACGATGCAGGGGGTCGGCCACAATCGGCGAATTCACCACGTCCTCGACGGTGACGGGCTTGCGAAAAACGGCATTGGGATTGTGCTGCGCGTGCTGCGAGGCGGCCACCCGGACCCAGGCCAGGTGCTCGGGCGTGGTGCCGTATTCGTGCATGTGCCGCTGCGCCATCATGGCGTAGGTGGTGATGATGGTCGAACTCAGACCGTTCTCCCACGGGCTGTCCGGCCGATCGGGATCGGCCAGTCGCGGCGCCGTGCCGGTAGCCATGCCCTGGCTGCGCGGCCGCCCGGCCAGCGTGATCAGCGCGACCGAACACTTGCCAGTGGCGATCGCCTGCGCGGCATGCGACAGGTGCACCAGATACGAACAACCGCCGGAATCGGTCGCATCGAAATGACTCAGCCGCAGGTTCAGGTAGTCGATCATCCAGCTCGAATTCATGCCGGGTGCGTCACGGGCGCAGAAGTAGCCGTCGACATCGCTCATCGACAGACCCGCATCGGCGAGTGCGCCGCGGGCGCATTCGGCGTGGAGTTGAGCGGTGGACTTGTCCGGCGCGTGCCGCGTCGGGTGTTCGTAGGCGCCCGCGATGCAGGCTTTTCCCTTGATGGTCATGGACGCAGTGTCTCCGTGGGCTTCGGCTTCGACTCGCCGTCAGTATAGGTTTGCCTCGCTTGTGCGGCTGGTCGGCGCGAAGCCGAAATGAGACGGGCCGGCGTTCACGTATCCGTTCCGGGTAGACTCTGAGCGCAACTCAACTTCGGAAGTTCCTCATGATCACCGTTCTCCACGAACAGCGCGAAACGCCTTTGAACAAGGCGCAGGCTGAGGGCGAAGCCCTCTGGCTCGCTCGCGACGACATCGAACGCGCGACCGGCTGGGCCTGGAAGCCGGAAGGCCTCTGCAAAGCCGACACCTGTGTGCCGCTGCCACGCGGCACAGATGCCAGCATCGTTCGAAATGACCACCTGGACATCGCTGCGATGTGGCGCCACATGGGCCAGCCGGTCGTCCACGATGTCGCAGGCTCGACCTGGGTGCTGGGCACCGGCGCCGAGCAGCGTGCCCAGTCTCTCGCGTCGCTCGCGGCGCCCGACTTCACCTTGCCGGATCTCGACGGACGCGCGCACAGCCTGTCCGACTACCGCGGCAAAAAGGTCTTTCTCGCGACCTGGGCCTCCTGGTGAGGCTGTCGAGCCGACCTGTCCGTGTGGCAGGTATTGTTCGACGAGTTGAAAGATCACGGCTTCACGGTGCTGGCCCTGGCAATGGATCAGCCTGAGGCTGCGCGGCCCTGGATCGACGCGGCAAAACCGACCTATCCCTGCCTGATCGACCGCGACCACCATGTTGCTGATCTGTACGGCCTGGTCAACGTGCCTCAGGCAATCTGGATCGACGAGAGCGGCCGCATCGTTCGCCCGCCCGAAACGGCCGGCTCCACCGACAGCTTTCGCGCGATGGATCGTACCAATTTCACCATGCCCGAAGCCGCCATCGCCGAGCGCACGCAGGTCAAGGCGCGGTATGTAGCCGCGATTCGTGACTGGGTATTGAACGGTGCTCAGAGCGGACACGTGCTCGATGCCGCGAACGCAGTGGCAGGTCTGGCGCCGGCCAAGCCCGCAATTGCTCTGGCGCACGCCCAATTCCGCCTTGGTCAGCACCTGCTGCGCCAAGGCAAGACTGGCGAGGCGCAGGCTCGGTTCGACGAAGCAATCCGGCTGCATCCCGACTCCTGGAACATCTGGCGTCAGACCGCAGCCAAAGATTCACGGGGCTTTGCGGCGGGCCCGGAATTCTGGGCCCGAGTAGACGCGTTGGGTGATCGGCCTTACCACCTGCCAATCCGCCTGTAGTACGAAGGCATTCGTCCCCGACGCGCGACGCCAGTTGAGCACGGTCATGGACGACGTCCTGACCCTGCCGGGCAACGTCAGGTGAAGGGTGAGGTCTGGCCGTCAGCAGACCGGCAGCAGGCCCTGATAAGGGCGGCAGCCGGCCCTCAGCTGACGAGCGCGACCGATTGCGCATGCCGCTCGCCCCAATCCTGCCCGCCGCGCACGCTCACTCCGACCGGGCGCAACAGACCATCAGCCAGGCCGTACACCAGGCCGTGAACCTCGATGCCCTGGCCCGACTCCCAGGCACGCTGCAAGATGGTGGTCCGGCTGACGTTGGCAGCCTGCTCCAGCACGTTGAGCTCCACCAGACGACGCGCTCGCGCATTGCCATCCACCGCAGCATCGAGCAGCGCCTGATGCTTCAACGCAACGTCTTCCACGTGACGCAGCCAGTTGTCGGCCAGTCCGACAGAGCGCTTCTCGGCCACCGCATTCACGCCGCCACAGCCGTAGTGCCCGACCACCATCACGTGTTCGACCTTAAGCACCTCAACCGCGAACTGCAGCACCGAGAGCAGATTCAGGTCTGAATGCACCACCAGGTTGGCCACATTGCGATGCACGAAGACCTCGCCCGGGTCCAGCCCGACGATTTCATTGGCAGGCACGCGGCTGTCCGCGCAACCGATCCACAAATAGCGCGGCGCCTGCTGACGCGCCAGCCGGCTAAAAAAATCGGAGTCTTGCGCCACCCGCTGAGCGGCCCAGGCGCGGTTTTTTTCGAACAGCCGATCCAGCGAGCACATACGCTTCTCTCAATACAAGGTACTCAGAGCCGCCCGATCGAACGCGCTCAGCTCGGCCAATCGGGCCTCCTTCACTTTACGCGCCCACGCCGGGTCTGCCAGCAACGCACGGCCCACGGCGACCAGATCGAAGTCGCCGCACTCGAGGCGCCGGAGCAGTTCGTCAAGGGAAGCAGGCTGTGAAACTTCGCCGCCGAAGGCCGCAACGAATTCCCCGCTCAAGCCCACCGAGCCGACCGTGATCGACGGCAAGCCGGTGAGCTTCTTGGCCCAGCCGGCAAAATTCAGGTCGCTGCCCTCGAACTCTGCCTCCCAGAACCGCCGGGTGGAACAATGGAAAACGTCTACCCCGGCGTCTGCCAGCGGCCGCAGCCAGGCCTCCATGGCCTGCGGCGTAACGGCCAGACGAGCAGGGAAATCCTGCTGCTTCCATTGCGACAGGCGAATCACGATCGGGAAATCAGGTCGTGTCGCAGCACGCACTGCACGTATCGTGTCGGTCGCGAAGCGGGTGCGGTCGGCCAACGCGGGTCCGCCCCAGCGGTCGCTGCGCTGGTTGGTACCTTCCCAGAAAAACTGGTCGATGAGGTAGCCGTGCGCGGCGTGCAGTTCCACCCCATCGAAGCCCAGGCGCATCGCTTCGCCCGCAGCACGGCCGAAGGCGTCGATGGTCTCGAGCACATCTGCTTCGCTCATGGCCACACCCGACTCCTTGCCCGGCCGGCTCACGCCCGAGGGACTCTCGAAGGGCGCAGGTGGACGCCACGACAAACTGGCACTGCGCAAGGCGCCGACGTGCCAGAGCTGCGGCATGATGTGCCCGCCGGCTGCCTTCACCGCGCGGACCACTTCGCCCCAGCCAGCCAGGGCATCGGCACCATGGAACCGCGGCACAGCCGGATCGTTGCCGGCGGCCGGGCGGTCGATGCGAACGCCTTCGGTGATGATCAGGCCCACATCTTGCGCGGCGCGGCGCGCGTAGTAGGCGACGGTCTCTGCTGTGGGGACGCCGGTGGGGGCGAACGATCGGGTCATCGGCGCCATCACGATGCGATTGGGCAGATGCAGCGGGCCGAGTTGAAATGGTGTGAAAAGGGCGCCGGGCGAGTGGCTCATCAGATCTCCAGGAATATCCCTGGATTATGCCGGTGTCGGTTTCGTTTCCTTCGACGCGTCAGCACCGCCAGACCAGACTGAAACAACGCTCTCGACAGTGTGGATGTACAGCCATAGCATCGCATGTCCCGGCTTTGCGCCAGGGCTGGCGGGGCGCAGCCCAATGACGCTCATCTGCGGGCGCCAATTCAGATCAACCAGGAGACTTCGTGTTCAAGAGAGTTCTGATCGCCAATCGCGGCGAGATCGCGATCCGGATCGCACGGGCCGCGTCATCGCTGGGTATCGAATCGGTTGGCGTGTATGCACCCGTCGACGCACTGTCGCTGCACTCGAAACTGACTACGCACGCGCGCGCGATCGGCAGCCACGCGGCCAGGGGATCGGACCCGGTCCGCGCCTATCTCGACATCGACGCAATCATCGCGGCCGCCAAAGACAGCGGCAGCGACTGCGTGCACCCCGGCTATGGATTTTTGTCGGAGAACGCCGGTTTCGCCGAGCGCTGCAAGGCTGAAGGGCTGCGCTTTGTCGGGCCGTCGCCAGAATCGCTGGCGCTGTTCGGTGACAAGATGAAGGCACGGACGTTCGCGCAATCGCTGCAGATTCCGGTGGTGCCGGGCGCGCCGGCCGCGCTCGAATCCGCCGACGCGGCGAACTCGCTGGCCCAGACCATGGGCTACCCGGTCATGCTGAAAGCGACCGCTGGCGGCGGCGGCCGAGGCATGCGGGCCGTCACGCGCGCCGACGACATGGCCGAGGCATTCGCGCGCTGCCAGAGCGAGGCCCAAGCCGCCTTCGGCGACTGCTCGGTCTTCCTCGAAAAACTCGTCGTGCGGCCACGCCACATAGAAGTCCAGGTGCTGGGCGACGGACAGGGCAACGTGGTGCATCTGTTCGAGCGCGACTGTTCGGTTCAGCAGCGCAATCAGAAGGTGGTGGAGGTGGCACCCGCGCCCAATCTGGACGCGGCCCTGCGCCAGCGCATCCTGGCCGATGCGCTCAAGCTCGCCAGGGCTGCGAACTACGAAAACGCCGGCACGGTCGAATTTCTAGTGGATCCAGCCAGCGGCAAGCACTACTTCATCGAGTGCAATCCACGCATCCAGGTGGAGCACACCATCACTGAACAAGTGATGGGCTTCGATCTCGTCGACGCGCAGTTCCGCATTGCCGCGGGCGCCACGCTGGCCGCCCTCGGCCTGCCCGATCAGCAGGCGGTCGGCACCCCCCGCGGCTTCGCCATCCAGGCACGCATCGTCGCTCAGGGCGCAGGCACCCTCACCGCCTATCGAGAGCCCTCAGGGCCTGGCGTGCGCGTCGATGCCTGCGGCTATCTTGGCCTCGCGCCGCCGCCGCAGTTCGACCCCCTGATGGCCAAACTGATCGGTCAGTCGGGGTCGGCGCAGACCTTCGAATCGGCGATCGAGCGCACCCTGCGTGCCCTGGGCGAATTCCATATTGCCGGGGTGGCGACCAACTGCGATCAGCTGCGCGCCATCCTGAACGATTCATCGTTTCGGGCCGGCGATGCGCGCACCACACTGCTCGATGAAGTCCCGGCCCTCGCTGCCACACGAGGCGCCACATCGCCGACACCGCCAGCCGCTCAAGGCGCGCTGCGTTTCCTCGATCAGCAGGCGGCCGCACTGGGCCGCGGCCCGGGCGCCGGCATCACCGCCGCCGTCACCAAGCAGCCGTCGTTGCCTGTACCCGATGGCCATCAGGGCGTTGCCTGCCCGCAGTCGGGATCGGTCATTGAGGTAGCGGTCAAGGCTGGGGCGGCAGTCCGCGCGGGCGACACGTTGCTGATCATCACCGCGATGAAGATGGAAACCACTGTCTCGGCGCCCTGCCACGGCGTCGTCACAGATCTGCAGGCCCTCGGGGCCGGCGACACCGTCGCGCTGGGCCAGATCGTCGCGGTGATCCGTCCGTCTGCCGCGGACGCAACTTCGCCCGGCACCGGCGCATCGGCCGCCAACGCGCAAGGCTGGGCCCCGATTCTGGCCGAGGTGGCCGCCCTCAAAGCGCTCGCCGACGCCCGCCTGTCGCCAGACTCGACAGAGCCCGGTGTGGTTCGACAGCGCAGTCGCGGCAAGCTGAACTGCCGCGAGCGCATCACGCTGCTGCTCGACCCTGGCAGCTTCCGCGAAATCGGCAGCCTCGCGGGCTTCACCTCGTACGACGACGAGGGCAGCATCGCCGAATTCACGCCCGCCAACCAGGTCGGCGGACTCGGCAAGATCGACGGCCGCACCAGCATTGTCTGCGCCGACGACTTCACCTCACGCGGCGGCCATGCCGACGGCGCCATCACCGGCAAGAACCGCTATCTGGACGGCTTGTCGATCGAGATGCAGGTGCCCTCAATCCGCCTGCTCGACGGCTCGTCCGGCGGCGGCAGCGTCGCCACCATGGTGCCCAAGCAGGAGACCACCGCCGACAGCGCGGTCCAGGAGAGCACGGGCGCGATCAAGGCCGGCAGGCCGCGTGTGACGGGCGGCGGCGGCTCGTTCCTGCCTGCTCACCTGGGCGCCACTCTGTACGCCGAGCAACTGCACAAGGTGCCGGTCGTCAACATGCTGCTGGGCAGTGTGGTCGGCATCGGCGCGGCCAAGGCGGTTCTCGGACACTTCGCGGTAATGGTTCGCGATCTGGCTCAACTCTTCGTGGCCGGCCCCCCTGTGGTCAGCCACGCGATGGGCTACGAGGTCACCAAGGAGGATCTCGGCGGCTGGCACATTCACTGCCGCAACGGCTCGGTCGACAATCTCGCCGAGACCGAACAGGAGGCCGTCGACATGACACGGCGTTTCCTCTCCTACCTGCCGTCGAGTGTCTACGAAGCGCCCCCGGTCAATGCGCCGAATCCGGCCGACCCGCCCGAGCGGCGCGACGAAGAACTGTTCACGCTGATTCCGCGCAAGCGCACCACCACCTTCGACGTGCGTCGTGCCATCCGCCTGATGGCCGATCAGGAATCTTTGTTCGAGATCGGCTCGCTCTGGGGCACCGACCAGGTGACCGGCTTCGTGCGCTTCAACGGCTACCCGATGGGGGTGATCGCCTCTGACAGCCGCCACGTCAACGGTGGCGCGCTGACCGCTGATGGCTGCGACAAACTGCGCCGCCACCTCGATCTGTGCGACCTCTTTCACCTGCCGATACTGAACCTGATCGACAACCCCGGTTTTGCGGTCGGCATCGAACACGAGATCGCCGGCACGATCCGCAAAGGCGGTGAATGGATGATTGCCTTCGCGCAGGTCGGTGTGCCGATTTTCTCGGTCCTGATGCGGCGCAGTTTCGGCGTCGCCGGCAACAACTACGCAACGCCGCGCGCGCAGGCCTCGGCCCGGGTGGTCTGGCCGGCCGCCGACGTCGGCGGCATTCCGCCCGAAGGCGGCATCGAAGCTGCCTACAAGCGACAGCTCGCCGAATCGGCCGATCCGGCGGCGCTGCGGGCCGAGATCAATGCGCGCATCGAAAGCGCGCGCGGACCGATCGGCCCGCTGAATCACTTCCAGATCGAGGAGATGGTCGATCCGCGCGACACCCGCCGGCTCATCTGCGAATGGGCCGAAGATGCCTATCGGATCGTGTCGCAGCCCGGACGGCTGGTGCCGCGGGCGCTTCAGTTCAGGCCTTGAGATCACCCCGTGCGGGCGCGCCCGCACGGGGTGATCACTCCTCTGTTCGCTTCTTCAAGGATTGGACCATCATGAACATTTCCGAACTGGTCGCCATTGCCATGCACACGCATGCGGGAGTCTTCTGCTGCCAGCCGCCAGACCTGTTCGTGAAAGAGAACGCGGCGCGCCGGTGGCGGAAGTTCGGCGGGTTTTCACCGACGCTCAGAACCGGGTGATCTGTCTGGGCGAGGTGACCTATCGCGGCGACTTCATCCACGTCGAGATGGATCTCAAGCCTTCGCCAGACCTGCCTTGATCAGCAAAGGTTTGATGCTGGTGAAGTACTGCTCGGCATAGGCTCGGTACTCGGCAGGGTTCTTGCGCCACGGCACCTGGATGTACCGATCGAGCAGCGTCTGCAGAGCAGGATCGTTTGAGGCTTCGGTGAACGCCTCGTGCAGGGTCTGCGCGATGTGGGCAGGCAGCTCCTTCGGGCCGACCAGCCCGTAGGGACTGTGAGCGACCGCATTGATGCCGCGCTCCTTCATTGTCGGCGCGTCCGCGTACTTGGGAATACGCTGCTCGGTCGCCATGGCAAGAATACGGCACTGACCGCTGTCGACGAAAGGCGACCACTGCGCCGCATCGGCCAGGAAGTTGATGTGCCCGCCGATCAGCGCCGGCATCCACTCCGCGCCCCCCTTGTAGGGCACGTGCGTGAATTTTGCGCCTGTCGACTGATCGACCTCGATCATGAGCAGCTGACCACTGCCGCCGACCCCGCTGGTGCCATAAGTGTATTTCTCAGGCTCTTTCTTGCCGGCGGCGATCAGGTCTTCAATCGTCTTCCAGGGCGCATCGGCTCGCACCACGACGCCGATCGTGTAGCTGGACAGGCCGGTGATGTAGGTGAAGTCACGCAAGGGGTGCCAGGCCACCTGCTGATAGTGCGGATAACGCAGGCTGTTGATGCTCATGCAGGCAACTGTGTGGCCATCCGGTCTGACCGTCATCAGCAGGGCAGGCGCCAGCGTCCCGGCGGCGCCCGCCTTGGCCTCGACGATCACCTGCTGGCCGAGAATCTTGCTGACTCGTTCAGCCAGAAAACGCATGTGAAGGTCGGTGGCGCCGCCGGCGGCGAACGGGTTGTAGATCGTGATCGGGCGTTCGGGTTTCCATTTCGCCTGGGCCCGCACGACGCCCGGAGCAGCGATAGCGCCGGCGATGCCGAGCATGACAGCACGTCGGCGCTGGATGGAAAGACTGATGGACATGAATTTACTCCGAGATGCCGGCATGCGCCGGTGACCGGCGCGCGCTGGACAATGCCGGCGTTTGTTGGTGATTGGCAGTCGCGTCATACCACAGCGTTTCAGCCTTTGCGTCAACGGCTCTCATGACGGGCGGCAGGCTATCTCAGCGACTGCGCGGGTGCTGGCCGATCATGCGGTAGAGCTCCGCCACTGGCACGACCTTTCCGTGCAGCGGCACAATGCGATCGACCGACAATTTCAAGCGTTCAATGTTGTCCGCAAGATTCAGGTGATTGTCGTTCGGCTTGGCCGGCGGCGGGCTATCTGGCGCCCCCGGCGTGAAGGCATCCGCTTCGATCAGCAGGCGTTCACGCGGCAGGTAGATCAGCGTGAAGCCCTTGGCGTGCACGCTGTTTTCGATCGAATGGATTTGAATCTGGCGGGTGCCGTCGCTAAGCGCCGCCAGGCCCGTGTAGCCGATCATCTTCACTCGCTTTCCAGACCGGGCCAGCAGATCGGGTTTGACCTTGTTCGGATTGGCCAGCGCCTTTTCGAGATAGCGTCTCGCGGGCGCTGCCACCAGCAGCACCGCTCCTTCGGCCGCCGCGGTACGCAGACCACCCGCATGATCGAAGTGATGGTGCGAATTGATGACTGTGTGGATCGGTTTGCCCGGCGCCAGTTCGCGCGCATGAGCGAATACCGCGGCCGAACGACCGTCGTAGAGCGGCGCCTCGACCAGGACGAGGTGGTTCTTCAGCTCGATCAGCACGCTGTTGTGCGAGCCTCCGCCGAGAAACCACACCCCTTCTGCCAGGACCTGGGAATCGACACGCTCGACGAACCCGCGGACCGGCTCTGGCACATCGATGCTGACGTCCGAATTGATCTCGACCTCGTCGACAGTCAATTCAAGGGTCGGCTGGCCGACATGGCTCTGGCGGATCCGCATCGGGAAACGCACGGCCCCCTGCTGGCGATAGTTGTCGAAATGCGAGACCACCAGGGTGTCGCCCGTCACCGGGTGCGGCATGACGGCCTCGACGCGCTCGACCAACCCGTCCTCACTGATGAAGGCGCTGGCTTTCATCACACCGGGCTCGGTGAACGAAACCACCGCCATCGACCGGCCAGCTTCCTGGCGGAAATCCACGGTCGCCTTGTTGCGTCGCGCGGCCAGCAGCACACCGTGCGGGCTTGTCCACAGATCGTGCAGGCGCGCTTCGAGCAGCACCGGCACGGCCTGCGGGGTCTGGCCTGAAATATTCCAGGCGTGCGTGCCGCGAACAAACGCGGATACACGCTGCTCGCCGGTGCCCATCAGCGGTAACGCACCACCCCCCGAGGGCTCGGCGCGGCTGCGGGCGGAGTCTTGGCGCATCGCGCCATTGGCGTAGTCCATGACACGCATGAAAGTATTGATGGTCAGCCTTGGCCACGCGCCGCCCGCTTCGAAGGCCTGGCCGAAAGCCGCACCGGTCCCGCGGGCGCTGAATCTGATCGAGTTGAGCCCCGAGCCGCCCATCGCCTGCTCGGCACGGCGCAGCACGCCATCGGCCGATGCCGGTGCGCCCGCCGCGGCAGCAGCGCTGCAGCACAGTGAACCGCCGATCAGTGCCGCCGCCGCTCGAAGCCATTGCCGACGCAGAGCCCGACCGTGGCGAGAGGTGCCTGCACGGGAGATGGCAAGCGGGTTCGAGCGTGCAGTCATATCGACACTCTCCTGTCGTGTTGTCGCGGATTCTTCGCTACGTGGCGATGTCGTGGCGAGGATAGTTCAATTGCGTTGCGCCGGGGTTCCAGACCACCGTTTCGGTGAAGCTCGTGCTTTGTTCGATCAGCAGATCACCGCCACGCTGCGGCAGAATCAGACGCACCGGCACACCCTGATAGACACGATCGGTCTGTGCGCGAAACCCCAGGCGCCTGGCAGCCTGCACCTGCGTGACGCCAGGGTCGTTCGGATGGCTGACCGCGTCCCAGTAAGGCGTGCCGACCAGGCCGTTCAATCGCGCTTCGGCGCCAGGCTCAGTTCGAGGCGCGCCATGAAACTGTGCGGCCAGGCGGCGCGCAGCGGCTCGGAAGAAATCCGACAGTTCTGCGAAAATTTTCTGGGCGCGCCCTGACACGGAGCCGCGCCGGGGACCGTGCCATGCTGAGATCAGCCGGCGCAGCTGTCATCGAGCGCCGCGCTCGAGCCAGCGGACAGCGCCCTCGCCCGCCACCAGACCGGTGGCCAGACTTGCGGTCAGCAGATACCCGCCAGTGGGCGCTTCCCAGTCGAGCATCTCGCCGGCGCAAAACACCCCCGGCAAGGCTCGCAGCATCAGCGCGTCATCGAGCGCCGCACGGGCGACGCCACCAGCAGTGCTGATGGCTTCGTCGAGGGGACGCGCTTTGAACAGACGCAGGCGCAGCGATTTGATCGCCGCCGCCAGCTTGTCGGTATCGGCAAACGTATCGGGCGAGGCGCACTCTCGAAGCAGCGCCGCCTTGACGCCATCGAGCCCCAGTCGCCCGCGCAGGTGATTGGCCATCGAGCGGCCACCGCGCGGGCGCGAGAGCTCGGCCTGCACGCGCTCGACCGAGCGGTCGGGCAACAGGTCAAGCTGCAATGCCGCCTCGCCATGCAGCGCCAGCTGCGCGCGCAGGGCTGGCACCAGGGTGTAGATGAGACTGCCTTCCACGCCGGACTCGGTGACAACAAATTCTCCTTGCCGCCAAGGCTGAGTCTCATCCAGACGCGCCGCCACGGACTTCACCGCAGCGCCCGCGAAACGCGAACTCAGATGCGCGGTCCATCCGGCGTCGAACCCGCAGTTGGCGGGTTTCAGATCTGTCATTGCAACACCACGCGCCTGCAGAACCGGCCACCATCGACCATCGGAGCCAAGCCGCGACCAGCTCGCACCGCCCAGGGCCAGGACCAGGGCATCGAAGGCGATCTCGCTGAACCCCGCGGGCGATTCGAAGCGCAGCAGCTGCGGGGGTTGAATATCGACCAGGCGGTGACGCTGATGAAACAGCACCCCTTGCCGACGCAGCCGGTGAAGCCAGGCCCGCAGCAGGGGGGCCGCTTTCATCTCTTCCGGGAAGACGCGGCCCGAGGTACCGACGAAGGTCTCGACCCCGAGCCCGTGCACCCATCGGCGCAGGTGCTTGGGTGGAAATTGATCGAGCATAGGCCCGAGCCAGTCGCGCGCAGGGCCGAAGCGCCCGGCGAATACCTCGAAGGGTTCAGCGTGGGTGATGTTCAATCCGCCTTTCCCGGCCAGCAGGAACTTGCGGCCCACGGAAGGCATCGCGTCGAAGACCTCGACGCGACAGCCGCCCAGCGCCAGCGCTTCGGCGGCCATCAGCCCTGCCGGCCCGCCACCCACCACCGCTACCCGGTGCGGCATGGCCAACCCGGCAGGCTGAGCGCTCACCGTGCCCGCGAGCGCGGTGCCGAAGAGCCCGGCTGATACCGCTCGCCGCGCGGTGCACCGGCAGAAGCACCTGCACCTGCACCTGCACCTGCGTGAGGCGCATAGCCACCGTGACCAGCGTAAGCCGGACGGGCGCCAGGCGCGCCACTCGGACGGCTGCGACGCGGATCGCCACCACGGGGACCGCTCGGTCCGCCGAACGACGGTTTACCCGTGGTGGGACGGCGACGCGGCTCCAGACCGGCGATGGTCTCGATGCGCAGCGGCTGACCGGTGTAGCGCTCGATGTCACGGGTGCGGTGACGCTCGTGATGGCCCATCAGCGTGACTGCGGTGCCAGTGCGGCCGGCACGGCCGGTACGGCCAATGCGGTGCACGTAGTCTTCAGCCTGCCGTGGCGAATCGAAATTGATGACGTGCGAAATACCGGCCACATCGATGCCGCGTGCCGCGACATCGGTGGCCACCAGCACCTGGGTGCGGCCGTCGCGCATGCCCTGGAGGGTGCGATTGCGCTGACCCTGATGCATGTCGCCATGCAGGGGAGCGGCGCGAAAGCCGCTTTCTTCGAGCTGGATGGCGATCTGTTCGGCAGCCATCTTGGTTGCGGCAAACACGACACATTGCTGCATGTCGGGGTTGCGCAGCAGCGCATCGAGCAGCTTGGTCTTGTGCGAGAGATCGTCCGCATACAGCACGATCTGTTCGACATTGGCGTGCTGCTGCTCGCTGGTCACCACTTCGATGCGGCGGGCGTCGCGGGTCAGCTTGCGGGCCAAGTTGCCGACCACGCCTTCGAGGGTGGCCGAAAACATCATGGTCTGACGCGTGGCTGGCGTGCGCCCGACGATGTTCTCCACGTCTTCCAGGAAGCCCATGTCGAGCATGCGGTCGGCCTCGTCGAGCACCAGGATTTCAACGCGCGACAAATCAATACGGCCCCGCTCGAGGTGATCGATCAGGCGCCCGGGCGTGGCCACGGCGATATCGACCGGCCGCTCGAGTGAACGCAGTTGATGTGCATATGAGCTGCCACCGACCAGCGCGGCCGTACGCAGGTTGCGCATTCCCTTGCCATAATCCAGCGCGGCGCGATTGATCTGCAGCGCGAGTTCACGGGTTGGCGTGAGCACCAGAACACGGGGGCCTTTGCCACGACCACCAGGCTGGGTAGCCAGGCGCTGCAGCGCGGGCAGAATGAAGGCTGCGGTCTTGCCGCTGCCGGTATGCGAAGAAACCAGCAGATCGGTGCCTGCCAGCGCCGCCGGAATGGCTTCGGCCTGAACCGTGGTGGGATCGGTATAGCCGGCAGCAGTAACTGCTTCCAGCAGAGGGGCCATCAGCCCAAGTTCGGCAAAATTCATCAGAAACACCTTTCGCGCACCCCGGGCTTTGCGGACGGGATGGTGAGACCGTGCAGGCACGGTGGACGTCAAAGCATCGACGCCAACCGAAGACCGCAATGCCAGCCTGAACCGGGGCTAGGAGCCTCGGCAGGGCGAAAGGTCGGGGACGATGAAAGAGTGCTGCTTGAGAACCTGACACTATCGGGAACCTGAAACCACTGGACCGAGGAGGCCAAATCAGAGAACCGACGGGGAGACAAGAAATGCTGCAGCGCAGAAAAAGATTATAACAACATTTTCTGGCAAAGAGCAATTTTCCGTGCAGGGGGCTTCAATGCTTGCGGACCTTTGTCACGTGGCGATTGAAGGCGAGCAGGACCAGACCCAGCGCCAGCAGCGGCCCGGAAGCCAGTACCGGCACCTCGCAGAACTCGGCTTGGGCGAGCAGGCTGTTCCAGTTGGTGGGCAGTGCGGTGTAGCGCTGATCGACCGGGAATTCCGCGCCATCGGTGACGTACGCGATGCCCCCGCCATTGCTGCTGATCCTGTTCAGCACGTCGGCCAGCCGTTCTTGGGCGGATGTGTGGACGATATACCCGAGCTGATCGGCGTAGCTGGCACCGGGCGCACTGTTCCAGGGCGTCGGCACATATCGGGACTGCCCCTTGGCGCCCAGCAGCGTATCGGCCATTCCCTCGAACACGATCAGGGCGTCGGCGGCCGGGCCATAGCGCAGGCTGCCGCCTGCCAGCAG
>JAYVOV010000238.1:0-7318 GCA_043757735.1 Burkholderiaceae bacterium | reverse complement strand
ATCCCTTCGATGTGTGTGGGCGCAATCCTCCCGATCAGCCCGGGCGGAACTTGATTGCGACGCCGATTGTTCCAGCGATCAATAACCGCTTGCATCTGCTCTATCGGAAAGCATGCAATGCGCGTATCATCAAAGTCGCTCCTATGCGACTCAAGGCGCTGGGGCACAGACAATGTAGGCGCGGTCATTGTGCATGGAACGAGGTGAGGCATCGTATGACGTTATCGATTTCATCGGACGCCGGAAATCACCCAACTCGAGACGATATGGCACATGCTGAACTCTCGGAACGGCCTCCTATCCTTCCGGGGGATCGGCATGCCACGAGCAAGCTTCCGCTGCCGGGCGCCGGCACATCGAGTGCCGACACCGTGCCAGCTGAGTTACGAGATGCGTGGACTCGCTACATGGTCAACGGCTTCAAGCAAAACGAGGAGATGTTCAGTAAGACCTTGAAGGCCTTCGTGACGCCGTACTACCTGACGATCTGGATCTACGGCGCCCTCTTCCTGGTAGGCGTCGGGCTTTTCGTTGTGGCAGCTGTGATCGGACTCCGGGGCGACCAGTCGGTCACGTCGATGGTCTTCGGCGGGCTCGGTACTGCGGCTTTCCTCGCCTTCTTCATTCGGCAGCCGGTGCAGGCGCTCGAGGAGAACCTCGAGTGCATCACGTGGCTCGGCGTGGCGTTCAATACCTACTGGACCCGGCTCATGTACTTGAGCGAGACATCGACGATCCAGGTCGACCTCAGAGCCGCGGAGGAAGACTTCCGGAAGTCCGTGCAAGCGCTCATCGCGGCGCATGGCGAGTTGAGAAAGCAACGGCCCGGCAAAGGCAGCGAAGCCAGCTCGGACAAGCAGAAGCAGCACAGCGCGAGTTGAGCTGACATGCCTAGCCGCTCGAAATGGACTGTTCTCACGTTCATCGCAGCGCACAACGATCTTGGCGCCGCCGGGCTGGCGCGCCGAAGCTTCGATCAGATCATCGGCGTGGGAAGTACGCCCGATGTCACTCATGGCGTGCTAATCGACACCCATGCCGGTGCCGGCCGATACGTCGTGGGCGCCCCCGGACTCGCCCTCCAGCAGGAACTCCTCGGGCCGATCGACTCTGGCGATCCCGACTGCCTTGCACAGACCGCCACTTGGCTGTTCAGGGAATTCCCGGCCGAGCATTACGCGCTCGTGCTCTGGAGTCACGGCAGCGGTTGGCAACCAGAGGAGATCGAATCGATCACGCTGCGATCATCTCCCGCGCCCCGGCCGCATCCGCCCCGGGAATTCGTGGAGCGGTCCGCCGGGCCGGGGAGCCGGGCCCTGTTTCGCACCTCCGTCGCCCAGATGATGTCACCAGCCAGCGCCACGGAACGTGCCATCCTGTTTGACGACGGCACCGGGCACTCGCTTGATACGCTGGAGCTGGCCCGAGCCATGAAGCTCGTTCGTGAGGCCATCGGCCAGCCGCTCGACCTGCTCGGCATGGATGCGTGTCTGATGGCGTCGCTCGAGGTGGCGTATGAGTTGCGTGACTCGGTCCGCTGCCTGGTCGCCTCGCCGGAACTGGTGCCAGGGCACAGCTGGCCGTACGACGCGATCTTCAACGCGCTGCGCGCAGATCCGCAGGTGGCACCCATCGACCTGGCGCAGGGCATCGTCGCGGCCTATGCGGACTACTACGCCGCCAACCCGCCCGGGCCCGGCGACGCGACCAAGGTCGCGCTCGACCTGCAACGAATCGGCGAACTGGCCCAGGCCTGGGACGCACTGGCCGCCGCCCTGCTGCGCGACGTCACCCGTGACGCCGACGCCATTTGGAAGGCGCAGATCGAAACACGCAAGCGCGAGACGAGGGACGGCAAGCGCCGCCCGAGCAAGTTCGACTACCACTTGTGGGACCTCGGCGCCCTGTCGGCGGCCATCGCGATGCCGGGCGTCGATCAGGCGGGCCGCGACGCTGCAACGCGGGTGAGCCGAGCACTGCGAGCGGGCCATGGCCCGGTCCTGCTGCACCGCCACCTGGGCGAGTGGCTCGACGGGACCGCTGGCGTTTCGGTGTATGCGGCCATGCCCGGTCGAACCACGCTGTCGAGCGCCTATGCACGGCTGGCGCTGGCGCGGGACACGCGCTGGCCAGCTTTTCTCAACGAGTACCACAGCGTTTACAGCTGATGGGCTGAACCCCCGAAAACCGACCTCCAGGAGGTGTGCGAATGAAATACCACGACGTCGTTATCGAGGCATTCGAGTTCCACACCGAACGCCGGCCCGACAAGACCCGTCCGGCGCGGTTCAAAGTTCGGGTCCTCACGTCGCCGGCGGGCGAACTGTCGCAGGCAAGCGCGGCGTCGGTCAGCTACGACACGCGCGATGTGGACCAGCAGGTGCACCGGCTGGAGCGGCGTTTGCTCGACGTGCCCGGCCTGATCCAGTTCGGGCGCGCACTGTCGATGCTGCTGTTTCCGCCGAGCGGGCCGGCCGGAGGGAAAGGCGTGCGTGAGCTCTTCGCGGAGAGCCTGGCCGCGATCGGCATCGATGACCGCGCTCGTCTGCGTCTGGTGCTTCCGCCTGAACTCGCCGCGCTGCCCTGGGAGTACGTCTACCTCGATCGATCCTACAGTGCGGATTCGGTCCTCGGTTTTCTCGCCCTGGACCCACGCGTCGCGATCGTGCGGCATGAGCTGCTTCCGCTGCCCAAGCCGACGCCCGCTCTCAAGGGCGATGTGAAGGTTTTCGTGGCATTGGCGTCCGGCGAGGGGCTGCCCGCGCTCGATCTCGACGCCGAGGAGAGTGGCGTGCACAAAGCGCTTGACGGGCTCCCGGGAATTGCATGGAACATCGTTCGCGACGCGACGCTCGATGAAGTCCAGCAGGGCATGGCGGGGGTCGGCGTGTTTCATTTCGCCGGCCATGGTGGCTTCTATCTGCAGCCCGGCACGGTACCCGGGACGGTGGTCGGCAAGGGAGAGCTGGCGTTCGACGACGCGCGTGTCGACGCGGAACAACTGGCGATCAACCTGCGAGGCAACGGCGTGCGCTTGGCGGTGCTGGCGGGCTGCGAGACGGCGCGCCGGGACGGCGTGGCCGTGTGGAGCGGTATCGCCCCGCTGTTGGTGCGCGGTGAGATTCCGGCGGTGGTCGGCAACCAGTTCTCGATCCAAGATCACTGTGCGATTGCATTCAGTCAGCATTTTTATCGCGCCCTGGCGGGTGGCCTGCCGCTCGAGCACGCCGTCACGGCGGGGCGCATCGCCGCCTACAACGCGGACCAGGCAGGCCGCGACTGGGGTGCTCCCGTGCTCTACCTGCGAGCCGCCGATGGGCTGCTCTTCGATGGTGCGGCGCTGGAGGTCGTGCGCGAAGAGGCCCGGCACGCGGCCCAGATCGATGTCACGGCCCGCGCCAAGGAGGTGGCTGCCGGCGGCAAGATCATCGGAGCCGTGGTCAAGGAGATGCTCGAGGGCAAGCTCGCAGTGCGGGTGGAAGTCGACGGTGCGGTCTACGGTACGGTGATCGGGCTGACCCTCGGACGCTCGGATGCGGGAGACGTCTCGGTGAAGACCGAGGCCTCCACCGTCGGCAAGGGCGGCAGCCTGACCGGTGTCGCAGTGGACACGCTTGGCCGCGCGACGGCTCATGAATCAGGGAGACAGAACATGGCAAGCCACCTCCACGCGTCGGCGCCCGACTTCAGCTCATTCGTCACTGAGCGCACCGAGGACTTCGTCGGCCGCGACTGGGTCTTGCGCAAGCTCGACACCTGGCTCGCCGACACCAGCGGGCCGCGCTCCTTCCTGCTGGAGGGCGGGCCCGGAAGCGGCAAGTCGGCGATCGCGGCTCGCCTGGTCCAGATCAGCCAAGGCGTGGTGGCCTTCGGGCCGTCCCCGGGTTTGCGACCGGCCTTTTTGAGTTACCACCACTTCTGCCAGGGGGGCCTGGACAGCACGCTGTCTCCGGCGACCTTCGTCCAAGCCTTGTCCGAAGCACTGGCGAACCGCTATCCGGCCTTCCGCGTCGCGCTGGAGACGGCGAATTCGCGACGCATCAACATCGCCGTGGATCAGCGCATCGACCGGGTCGAGGCGGGCGTCCAGGTCATCGGCGTTCAGGTTCGGCTTGAGCTGAAGGGCGGCGATGCACGTTCGCTGTTCGATGAGGCCGTGCGGCGCCCGCTCGGCAGGCTTTGCTCGCAGGCGCCGAACGAACGGGTCGTGCTGCTCATCGACTCGCTCGACGAAGCCCTGTCCTTCAATGCGGACAACAACATCGTGCAGCTTCTCAGGCTGACCAACGACTTTCCATCCCAGGTCCGCTTCGTTCTTACCTGTCGATCGAAGAGCGACCGGGTTTTCGATCTGGTCGGCAAGCCAAGCCTCGACCTCATTGGCGATGCACCGCCGGGGCTCGACGAGGTGAAGCAGTACGCGCTCTTGCGCCTGCGCCAATCACCGGAGCCCAGCCGAAGCGAGATCGCCGAACGCATCGCCGGCAAGAGCCAAGGCAACTTTCTGTATGCGTTCCACGTCCTGAATGGCCTCTTGCGCGCCGGTCCTGCCGTAGCGAGCGTCGACAGCATCGACCTGCCCGATGAACTCGAGGACGTCTATCGCAGATTCCTCCAGCGCGAGTTGGCGGCCAGTGACGCACGTTGGAACGACGTCTACCGGCCCCTGTTGGGGCCGATTGCGGTGGCGCACGGTGAGGGGCTCACGAAGGCGCAGCTGATCGGCATCACCGACCTGGCCGAGGACACCGCCACCGACGTGCTGCAGGTCTGCGAGCAATACCTGGTGGGAGGTGAGGACGACCAGCGGCCCTGGCGCATCTACCACCAATCCTTTCGCGACTTTCTGTTGCAGGACAAGAAGTACAACGTCTTCCCCGCTGAGCGGCACGCCGCTGTGGCGAGGTACTTCGAGGACCTCCATGGATCGAGCTGGGGTGCGTGTACCGACGAGTACGCGCTGCGCTACGCACCGGTGCATTGGGCCGAAGCAGCCGCGGCAGCAGCCTCGGAGCCCAAGCGCGCCACCCGAACCCAAGCGTTGGTCGCGCTGACCGGCCTGGTTCGCTACCAGCGGCAGTTCGAGAAACGCATCGGCGACCTTCCGCAACTGCAGCAGCTGCTGCTGCGGGCGACGCAGGTCGCCGCGATGAACGCAAAGGCAGACATGCTGGTGTGGATCATTCGGTCGGCCAAGGCATGCGTCCGCTTCCGTCGCGACTTTCTCGAGGCGGAATCGCTGTTGTCCCTGGCTGAGAAGGGCCAACTGGATCAAGCAGAAGCGCGGTTGGCGATGTTCGTCGACCTGTCGCAAGACTGGCAGACGGCGGCACGACTCATCCTCGACTGGTTGGCGTTCGAGAAGGCTCCAGCGGCGGCGCGGTCGCTGCATGAACAGATCGCGAAATCCTTGCCGGCATCGCAGCCGCTTGCGCTTCTTTGCGAGAGGCTGAGCGGCGCGCTCGCCGGGCGGGCGACGTTCAGCTGTCCGGCGCCGCAGCACATCTCGCTCGAAGACGGGCGTGAACGGGTCAAGCGCATGAGCGGCCAGGCGTTCGATCGTGAGATGTTGAGTTCGATCAATCCGAGCCTGATGATGATGTACGCCCCCCATACCGAACTGATCAACGGGAAAGGCTACGCCAGCGCGATCGACGCTCCGATGCTGGTGCATGTCGCTCTCGGTCCGGGGCACGAAGCGGAGGGAACGGCGCTGGTCGACGAGTACGTCGGGGCACATGCGGGCTACAACTATGTCGAGTACCGCAACCAGTCGCTGTGGCTGGTGCTCGGTGCAGTGTTGCGCGACCACCCCAGCCAGGAATGGGTGAAGCAGCGGCTGCGGCTCATCCTCTCGGTGGCCCTCAGTGGCGGGGGTGCCGACTTCGAAGAGACGCTTGCGCTTGCCGCCGCCGCGCTCAACGCTTCAGAGCACGGGTCTGACGCCGGCTCGACCCTGGAGGTGTGGCGCCTGCGCGCACTGGGCATGGCAGACCAACTGAGCAGCCGGCGCGGCGCCAACGATTCATGGGGCACCCACAAGAGAAGACTCATTGCCATGATGGAGTTGTACCAACTGGTGGCGGGCAACCAGGGAGAGGCGAGCCGGCTGCTGGCGAGGATTCGCGAGCTCCCGGGAGGTTTCGCAGGCTTCCAGGCACCTGCGCATCTGCGGCTTGCTGATGCCGTGCGCGCCAGCGGCCTGGACACGCCGGTGCTGCTGGAAGAGATCCTTCGAGACGCCTTGATATCGGCCCATCACATCCAGGACTACCACTTCTGCGCGCGGGTCACGTCGCGTTGCAACGCGCTCACGCGCTGGCACAGGACTGCACTGAACGGAGCCGAGCTTGCCGATGTGGTGAGGCGGCTGGCGGCATCACCGGGCGGCGTCGAATTCGCCGCGGACCATCTCGTGAACGAACCCTTCGCACACCGTGACGAAAGCGACTCGGAGACACTGTCGGTCGCCACGGCACGGGAAGCGAACACGCTCGAGCAGATGGTTGAAGTGTTTCAGCGCCCCGCGCTGGAGTTCCTGCGTGTCAATCCGACGCGCAACATGTCGGAGGTGCTGCCCGCACTCAGCGACGTTCGTGTTCCGGACCCAGGGCTGCCACCGCTGCTGGCGATCCACCTGTCTGCAAGAGTGCTGGCGGACGCGTCGCTCGAAGCGGAACGTGTGGGCCTCATCCGCTCATTGGTTCCGTTGACGGTGAACAACGCGACCGCGCTCGACACGGTGCTGACGTACCTGTTGATCGCCGCGAAAATCGATGACGTGGACCTGCTCGGCGAGATCGCGAAAGAGGTCGGACCGGCTGAGGTCCGCAGCAGCACAGCACCCTCCGCGCAGGTCGGGCCGGACGTGATTCCCGCTTAGGCGGTGCGCCCCGGGGTCCACTTGTTTTTCGTGCAATTTACGACGGTAGACAGGCCCAGTACTGGCGCGGGTTTGCGGGCGATTGATTCTCTAAACGATTGATTCATTGCGTGTTGCTGTTCCCGGTTTTGGCCGCTATGGTGGCGATTGTTCGGGAGGGTGACATGCAGACTTGGCAATCGCTATTTTTGGGCGCGCGGGAGCTGCCGCGCGAGATCAGTGAGTTCGAGCTTCAATCGTTCTTCACCTACGGTCAAGCTGAACATGAGGTGATCGCGGCGCGGCGCCAACCGGCGCATCGACTGGGGTTGGCGCTGCACATCGGGTTTCTGCGCATGAGTGGGCGACCGCTGGATGCGTTTCGTATTGTCCCGGCCAATTTGTGGCGACACCTCGGTGCGCAACTCGACGTTGCCGCCCCCGATCTGGCCTCAC
>JAYVOV010000237.1:0-7322 GCA_043757735.1 Burkholderiaceae bacterium | reverse complement strand
CTGATCAGGCCGTTGGCCAGCAGCGGGCCGCGCATCCAGTCGAGCAAGCCTTGCCAGAAGGCAGAATCGACCAGGATGATCGGAATATGGCGCCCCACCCGCGTCTGCACCAGGGTCAGCACTTCGCACAGCTCGTCGAGGGTGCCGAAGCCACCCGGTACGGCCACGAAGGCCGACGCGTACTTGGCGAACGCCACTTTGCGTGCGAAGAAGTGGCGGAAACGCAGCGAAATATTCTGGTACTCGTTGCCGGCCTGCTCGTGGGGCAGTTCGATGTTCAGGCCCACCGAAGGCGAGGGGCCTTCGAAGGCGCCGCGGTTGGCGGCTTCCATGATGCCCGGACCGCCACCCGAGATGACCGAAAATCCGGCCTCCGAAAGCAGCCGCGACAAGGTGACGGTTGTTTCGTACCAGCGGTGCCCTGGGCGGATGCGGGCGCTGCCGAAGACCGACACCGCCGGGCGGATGTCGGCCAGTCGTTCGGTCGCCTCGACGAACTCTGAGATAATTCCGAGGATGTGCCATGACTCTCGCGCTTTCAGCGAGGTCGAGCGCTCCGGGCTGGGAATCGAACGCAACTGCGGGACGTGCTTGCTGCTGGACATGACTGAGAAGACGCTCCTGCTGATCGATGGATCTGGTTTCCTGTATCGGGCGTTTCACGCCCTGCCCGACATGCGCAGCCCGTCGGGCGAGCTGACGGGCGCGGTGTACGGTGTGGTGGCGATGCTACGGCGTCTGCGCGCCGACGGCAAACTGAACGAAGGCGCTGATTACGGCGCGGTCGTGTTTGACGCACCGGGCAAGACCTTCCGCGACGACTGGTATCCCGAGTACAAGGCCAACCGCGCCGCGATGCCCGAAGGCCTCGCCGGCCAGATTCCGATCATCCACGAGCTGGTGCGCGCCATGGGCTGGCCGCTGCTGATGCTGCACGGCGTCGAGGCCGACGATGTCATCGGCACGCTCGCGCATCAGGCGCACGCACGCGGCATGAACACCGTCGTGGCCACCGGCGACAAAGATCTCGCCCAGCTGGTCGATCACCACACCGTGCTGGTCAACACCATGACCACGCAGGGCGGCCCGCCCGAACGGCTCGACCCGGCCGGTGTGCTGGCCAAGTTCGGCGTGCCGCCCGATCGCATCGTCGACTGGCTGGCGCTGGTCGGCGACGCGGTCGACAATGTGCCCGGAGTGCCCAAGGTCGGACCCAAGACCGCCGTCAAATGGCTCGCCCAATACGGGTCGCTCGATGGTGTCATTGCACACGCGGCCGAGATCGGCGGCGTGGTCGGCCAGAACCTGCGTGACGCGCTCGAATGGCTGCCCACCGCCCGCAAGCTGGTGACAGTACTCACCAATTGCGACCTGTCCAGTCAGCTGGCGTCGCTCGAAGAAACCCTGCCGCTGCGGGCCGAAGACACCGAGGCCCTGCGCGAACTGTTCGCGCGCTGCGGCTTTCGCACCTGGCTGCGCGAGATCGACGGCGCCGATGGCGCCGCTGCGCCCGGTCTGGTCAATCGCGGGCGCAGCGCCGCGGCGTTCATGCCGGAGACGGCCGCTTCGCCCGCCGGCGCAGAGCCTTCTGCCACGCCGGCAGTCAGTGCGCTGGCCGCTGAGCCAAGCTACGAAATGGTTGCCGACGAGGCCTCGCTGCAGCGCTGGATCGACCTCATCGTGGCCGCGCCGCTGGTCTGCGTCGACACCGAGACCAACGCGCTCGATCCCATGACCGCCACCATCGTCGGCATCTCGCTGGCCGTCGAACCCGGGCAGGGCTGCTACATTCCGCTGGCGCACGCTTATGCCGGTGTGCCCGAGCAGCTCGATCGCGAGGCAGTCCTGGCGCGGCTTCGCCCCTGGCTGGAAGATGCGGGCGCGCTCAAGGTGGGCCAGAACCTCAAATACGACACCCACGTATTCCAGAACCACGGCATCCGGCTGGCGGGCATTGCCCACGACACCCTGCTGCAGTCCTATGTGCTCGAAGCGCATCGCAGCCACGACATGGATTCGCTGGCCGCGCGGCACTTGAACCGGCGCACCATCACTTATGACGAGGTCACCGGCAAAGGGGTTTCGCGGATCGGTTTCGAGCAGGTCGAACTCGGCCGCGCCACGCGGTACGCGGCCGAAGACGCAGAAGTCACGATGCACCTGCACCGCACGCTGTATCCGCGGATCGCGGCGCAGTCCAGCCTGGACTTTATCTATACCGCCATCGAGATGCCGGCCTTGCGGGTGCTGCAGCACATGGAGCGCACCGGTGTGCTGATCGACGCCGGCCTGCTGCAGGTGCAGTCCGAAGAACTCGGGCGCAAGCTGATGACCCTCGAAGGCCGGGCCCACGAGGCGGCTGGTCAGCCCTTCAACCTGGGCTCGCCAAAGCAGCTCGGCGAAATCCTGTTCGAGCGCCAGGGATTGCCGGTGGTCAAGAAGACGGCCAGCGGCGCGCCTTCCACCGACGAAGAAGTGCTGGCCAAGCTGGCTGAAGACTACCCGCTGCCCAAGCTGCTGCTCGAGTGGCGCAGCCTGGCCAAGCTCAAGAGCACCTATACCGACAAGCTGCCGCGCTCCATCAACCCGGTCACCGGCCGGGTGCATACCCAGTTCTCGCAGGCGGTGGCGGTGACCGGGCGGCTGTCCTCCAGCGAGCCCAATCTTCAGAACATTCCCATCCGCACACCTGAGGGACGGCGCATCCGCGAGGCCTTCATCGCCCCCGAGGGCCACTGCCTGGTCTCTGCCGACTACTCTCAGATCGAACTGCGCATCATGGCGCATCTGTCGGACGACGAAGGGCTGCTCAGCGCCTTCAGTCAGGGGCTGGACGTGCATCGCGCCACCGCCGGGGAGATTTTCTCGGTGCCGCCCGAGCAGGTCAACGCCGAGCAGCGCCGGTATGCCAAAGTGATCAACTTCGGCCTCATCTACGGCATGAGCGCGTTCGGTCTGGCGGCCAATCTGGGCATCGAGCGCGACGCCGCGCGCAACTACATCGACCGCTACTTCGCGCGCTACCCGGGCGTGCGCCGCTACATGGACGAGACCCGGCTGCGCGCGCGCGACCAGGGCTATGTGGAGACAGTGTTCGGGCGGCGCTTGTGGCTGCCCGAAATCAACAGTCCCAGCAGTCCGCGGCGCCAGGCCGCCGAACGTGCCGCGATCAATGCGCCCATGCAGGGCACAGCGGCGGATCTCATCAAGATGGCGATGATTGCGGTCCACGAGTGGATCGAGCGGGAATCCGCGCCAACGCGCCTGGTACTGCAGGTCCATGACGAACTCGTCCTGGAAGTCCCGCTGGCCGCTCTTGATAACGTGCGCGAGCGGTTGCGCGCCCTGATGACCGGTGTTGCGCAACTGAAAGTGCCGCTCGAGGTCGAGGTCGGTTTCGGGCCGAACTGGGACAAGGCGCACTGAGGTGATCCTTTCCCAGATTCTCCTGGCCACCCTCGGAGCAGGCCTGCTCAGTGTGCTGGCCGCAGCACTGATTTCGCTGCCGCTGCTCAAAGGGGCGGTGCACCAGCTCGTAAGCCTCTCGGCTGGGCTTTTGCTCGCCACCGCCGTGCTGCACGTGCTGCCCGAGGCCGTCGAGTCAGGGGCCAATCTCCATTACTTGTTCGGCACGCTGCTGGCCGGTCTGATCGGGTTTTTTCTGCTCGAAAAACTCTCGATCATGCGCCACAACCATCACTACGAAGGCGACGGCCACGGGCATGCGCATGGCCATGATCGCGACGAGGCGGGGCCGGGCGGCACCCTGATCCTGGTCGGCGACGCGATCCACAACTTTGCCGATGGCGTCCTGATCGCGGCCGCCTTCGCGACAGACGCTGGCCTGGGCTGGCTCACCACCTTCGCCATCGCGACCCATGAAGTGCCCCAGGAAATCGGCGACTACATCTTGCTGCTCAATGCCGGCTACAGCCGCAAGAGGGCGCTGGTGTTCAACTGCATCGCCAGCCTGGCGGCGGTCGCGGGCGGCCTGCTCGGCTACTTCGCGTTGTCGGCTGGACGCGATTTCCTGCCCTATGTGCTGATGCTGGCAGCGGCCAGTTTCATCTACATTGCACTGGCCGATCTGGTGCCCGATCTTCATCGCCAGAGCCGCCATGCCCCCAAGGGATGGCTGACTCAGTTCGGCCTCATGATGATCGGCGTGGCGATCATCGCTGTGCTGACCCTCCAGGTGCACGCGCATTGAGCGCCTCGTTTCAAAACGCCATCGACCAGCGCAGAACGTTCTCGATCAGCGCAGAACGTTCTCGATCAGCGCCTCGAATGCCTTTTCGTCGTGTGCCGTGTTGTCGTATCGGATCAGTTCCGGGTACAGAGGCGGATCCGGCACGAATCGCCGGCCCCGATAGATGTCCCAGTGCGCGAGTTTCCAGGCGTCGCGCGGATCGCCGCGCTCACGGATCCGGGCGTGCGCAACGGCCTCGTCGAGATCGATCCAGATCACGCGGGTTCGAGTGCCCCTGGGCACCGGGTAGGCGCTGCCGTCGTGCAATGTGTGAGCGCGTATTTCGCGCGAGAAGGGCCCGACCACAAGAACATTGACGCAGAGGGCGAGGTTTTCGCTCGCCACTTCGATCAGGCCCTGGTATTCGCTGTCGCGCAGGTTGTCCAGGTAGGTGGGGCTGTCGCGGTCGTTGGCGTCGCCCGTGAGCAGGCCCATGACTCGCGCCGAAAAAGACCCGAACAAGGTGTCCTTGTCGAGCAGGCAGAAGCTTTCGCCGGTCTCGACGTGCAGTCGCTCGACCAGTCGCCGGGCCAGGGTGGTCTTGCCGGTGCCGGCGTGCCCGCAGAAGTAGATCAGGCGCGCCGTCGAAGGGGTCACACCTGATCTCCTCGGGCCACCGGCCGCGCCGGGTCGGCGCACCATTCGCTCCAGGAACCGGGATACAAAGCGGCCTCTTCAAGGCCGGCCACCGCCATCGCCAGCAGATTGTGGCAGGCGGTGACGCCGGAGCCGCACTGGTGAATCACGCTGGCGGGATCGCGCCCGGCCAGCAGCGTGGCCATTTCAGCGCGCAGCGCCGGGCCCGGTTTGAATCGGCCGTCGGGGCGCAGGTTCAAAGCGAAAGGCCGATTGAGCGCGCCCGGAATATGGCCGGCGACAGGATCGATCGGTTCGACCTCGCCGCGATAGCGCTCGGGCGCCCGGGCATCGATCACGAGCAGCTGCGACGACCCCAGCGAGCGCAGGATCAGGCCGGCATCGACCTCTCGGGCCAGGCTCGGCGCGGCGGCGAAATCGCCGGCCGCGGGGTTGGGGGTTTCCGTGCTCAGCGGCAGCCGTTCGCGGCGCCAGGCATCGAGGCCGCCGTCGAGCACGGCCACTGGGGCGTGCCCCAGCCAGCGTGCGAGCCACCAGAGGCGCGCTGCGTACATTCCGCCGTGGCCGTCGTAGCAGACGAGCTGCTGGCCCTTGCCCAGACCGCAGGCCCGCAGCCGGGCGGCCAGCGTGTCGCGATCCGGCAGGGGATGGCGGCCGTTGCTGCCGGTCTTGGCGCCGGCCAGATCGGTGTCCTGACTCAGGAATCGGGCGCCCGGAATATGGCCTTCCGTATAGGCATCGATGCCGGCCTGCGGTTTGAGCAGATCGTGGCGGCAGTCGATCACGACGCAGCGGTCGATGGCTGTGCCGAGCTCGTCGGCGCTGATCAGGGTGGTCCAGGTCATGACATTTCTCGCCGATAGAACTCGTGGAAGTGCTGCATGCCATCTTCCATCGGGCTCTGGTAGGGGCCGACCTCGTTGTCGCCGCGCTCCATCAGGGCACGCCGGCCGGCGTCCATGCGCAGTGCGATCTCGTCGTCTTCCAGGCAGGTTTCCATATAGGCGGCCCGCTCGGCTTCGACGAAGTCACGCTCGAACAGCGTGATTTCTTCAGGGTAGTAGAACTCGACCACGTTTGTGGTGTGCTGCGGGCCGCGCGCAATCAGGGTCGAGACGACCAGCACATGCGGGTACCACTCGACCATCACATTCGGGTAGCAGGTGAGCCAGATCGCGCCATGCTTGGGCAGGCGGCCCTGGCCAAAGCGCATCACCTGTTCGTGCCAGCGCTGATAGACCGGGGAGCCGGGTTTGGTCAGCGCATCGTGAATGCCGACCGTCTGCACCGAGAACCGTTCAGCGAAATGCCAGTCGAGGTCCTCGCACGAGACGAAACGCCCCAGTCCTGGATGAAAAGGCGCGACATGGTAGTCCTCAAGATAGACTTCGATGAATGTTTTCCAGTTGTACGCGCATTCGTGCACTTCGACGTGATCGAGCAGATAACCGTCGAAGTTGATTTCCTGATCCAGGCCGACGCCGGCCAGATCCGCGGCGCTGTCTCTGGGGCCTTCAAATAGCAGCCCACGCCATTTTTGCAGCGTGGCCTTGCCCAGGTTCAGGCAGGGCTGTTCATCGAAATGCGGCGCGCCCAGAAGCGTGCCCTGGAGATCGTAGGTCCAGCGGTGCAGGGGGCAGACGATGTTGTCGGTGTTGCCGCGGCCATTGAGCATGATGGCCTGGCGGTGCCGGCAGACGTTCGAGAGGAGTTCCACCCCCTGGGGGCCGTTGACCAGCACGCGGCCCTCGCGTTCGGCTGCCAGGGTGTGAAAATCACCTGGGTGGGGCACCATCAGCTCATGGCCGACGTACCCGGGTCCATGACGAAAAAGGGTCTCGACTTCACGCCGAAAGAGCGCTTCATCGAAATAGGCCGAAACCGGCAGTTGTGTGCGCGCCGGCGACAAAAAAGCGCGGCGACCCAGATCCGACATCCCAAACCTCCCGGGCTAGAAAGCCGAAAAGCCCAACCGAGACCGGCGGGCACGGCGATCGCGCGGCGGCAATCACCGCTCACGAAGTCCCTGCCGCCACTGCGGAAAGGCGCGAAGCATACCCCAAACGACAGGGCGGGGGCACGCCAGCCACTCGGCCGCGGATGCCGCCACTCCCGGGTGCGTGGGCGCGGGAGCCGCAAGCGAAGTAAAATGGGGTTTCCGCCGTTGATATGCGGCCACTTTCAGGATTTTCCATGGCTAAGAGCGGTCCGGCAGTCGCGCCGGGGACCGATGCCGGGTCGGGTGCAGAGCCTGCCCCCCAGTCTTTCGAGCAGGCATTGACCGAACTCGAAGAGTTGGTGCGGCGCATGGAAGAAGGCGAGCTCACGCTCGAAGGCTCGCTGGCTGCTTACCGGCTGGGCGCTGGTCTGGTCACGTTTTGCCGCAAGTCGCTCGCCGATGTGCAGCAGCAGGTCAAGGTCCTTGAAGGCGATCTGCTGCGCCCCTTCGAGCCCGACGCGGCCGGCCAGGCCTGAG
>JAYVOV010000236.1:0-27305 GCA_043757735.1 Burkholderiaceae bacterium | reverse complement strand
CCACGCCGTCTGACAGCAGCATTGATGCCCCAGCGTGAGCACGCACCGCAGCGACCGCCGCATGGATGCGCGCCAGCGTCTCGGCGTCGAACGCCTGCATCCCCTCATGGGCCGCCAGCCATGCCGTCTTGTCTGCCTTGCCGTCTTTCGTGCGGTTGTTGAACTCAGGCATCTGCACTAGCTCGCCGGCGCGCTCAGGCTCCAGAGCGAGGGTGTGCACGGCTGTCCCGATCCGCATCGCGTCGGTGGGCTCGTTCGTTTTGGTGCGCTCGACGAGGTAGTGGGCGGGTGAGCGCAACAACTTTTTGATTCCGGACGAACTGAGCGCCGCCATTGCGTGGTAATCCTCGATCGGCACACCGTCATGGACGCCGGGAAGGAAGTCGAATGCGCTCATTTGCAGACCGGCTCGACGAAGAGGCCGATCATCGCGATCACAACGATGACGGTGCAAACGGTGCCGATCAGGCGATCGAGGTCGATGGTCATACCAGCACCAGCACGATGACGATCCAGACCGCCAGAGCCAGCGGCAGCAGCGCAAGGCCGGCACTGCGCCGGGCCTCGTCGTTGGCCGCGATGGCCGCGCGGTTGAACTCGACGGGGGTCATGCCGACACCTCGGCGATTTTGACGCGAATCATCTCGTCTGCCAGCCGGCGGGCGTACATCAGCACCGTGTCGCCCATCGCGTTGGCCGCATTGCCCTGCGCGGCGCCCAGATGGGCGATCGCCTCGATCAGCAGCGCAAGGCGCTCGTCGAGGCCGGACATCTCACGGCGCGCGATCCAGTCGAGCAACTGGTGCCCGTCCTGGCAGGCCAGCATTTCCGGCACGCCCTCAATTGCCGCCTCGACGGCGTCGCGAGCCCGCCATGCCGCATCCTCCATGGCATGCCGCGTCCGCTCGTCTGCGGCGACTCGGTCGTAGGTGTGGGGCATCTGCGTCTCCAGGCCCGCGCCGGTTGGCGTTTTCGTGGGGCGATGGGTGAAGATTAGCGAAACGCTAGTCATATGTCAATAGCAACGCGCTAGTATTTTATTCGGCAGCGCCCGCCCCAGCGATTTCTCGCGCGCTCAGGAGCGGGGAATCCGGGACGGGGAGGGTGACGCTTGGCTGCGGGGCTTGTACCGGTGTTAGCAAAATGCTATTATTCGTTCATGCACTCGATCGAGTACACGCGCGACGCCCTGAAGACGCTGGCAAAAATGCCGCGAGACGTCCGTGAACTCGTTGCTCGCAAGGTCGAGGAAATGGCGCGCGATCCGTTCGGCGCTGCCAACGTCAAGAAGCTGATCGGGCAGCCAGGCTATCGGCTGCGGGTTGGCGACTGGCGCGTCCTGTACGACGTGGATTCGGGGCGGGTGGTTGTGCGTGTGCTCAGGATCGGGCCGCGCGGAGGGGTGTACGAATGAGCCGGGTTACGGTGATCGAGGTGGACGACAAGCCGGTGGCCTACGTGGTGCCGGCCGATCTCTGGCTGCGCGTGAAAGACCTGGTCGAGGATGCTGAAGATGCGGCCGACTTCGAGCATGCGGTGGCCGAGGGCGATGGCGTGCGCTACCCGGCGCCGGTGGCGCTGGCGATGGCCGACGGCGTGCACCCGGTGCGCGCCTGGCGTGAGCATCGCGCGATGACGCAGGACCAGCTCGCCTCCGCCGCGGGCGTGAGCAAGCCCTACGTCAGCCAACTGGAGGGCAGCAAGCGCACGGGCACGGCGGCCACGCTGCGCAAGATCGCACGAGTGCTCGAGGTTCCCCTGGAAGCGTTGCTGCCGCTCGAGTGAGCCCGAGGCTAAGCCGCGAGGAGCGTGCGCGGTACTTTCAGCGTCGGGTCGACGACCAGGATCTCCGAGGCGGCACGCTTGACCTGCGCGAAGTAGTTCAGCCGGCTGCTGAACATCGGATAGCGCGCGTAGATCGCGCGAATTTCCGGCACGTCGTCGTAGGTCACAATCCATCGTCGGCGCAGCTTCGCAACCACGGCGCCGCGCAGAACGCGACCGCCTCGTGATAGCTGACGTTCACTCCGAACGGCACTCGCTCACACCTTCTTCCCATTCCAGATGAACAGCACCCGCCCGCGCACCGCGATCGAGTGATCGCCGTTCAAGGCGTCGATCTTGCGCACCACTGGGTTGTCGGACGACACGTCGTAGGAGCCATCAAGCCCGCGCGTCACGCGCTTGATGAGTAGCTCGGTCCCTCGGGCCAGCACGTAGACCCCGTCGACATCGACGGCCGTGGCCATCGTGTCCACCAGCAGCACGTCGCCCGATCGGAAGGTCGGCTCCATGCTCGATCCGTAGCCGGTGATGAATCGCAGGCCGGAAACCCGGCTGGGCGCCAGGTGCAGCTCACGCCGTGCCCATTCGGTTGAGACCGAAAGCGCCCCGGTGATGATGTCCTCAGATGGCCGCTCGATCCCTGGCCCCATCGAGGCGGCAACCGCCAGCATGGGCACGCGGACGGTGCGCGCGGGGTCGTCGTAGGGGGTGGGGTCGAGGGCGGTCACTGCGTTGGCGTCGGGGGCAGTGACGGTGGGCGTGTCCATCCACCCAGCGTGCAGATCGAGCGTCCTCTCGATCCCTCGCGCAAGCGAAGTGCCCATCTCGCGCGGCTTTCCGGTCTTGCTGTCCGGGTTCTGGTTCCAGATTTGTCCGAGTGTCGCGTCACGCTCGTTGCGATTGAGCGCTCTATTCAATGCCACCCAGGTCCCGAACCGGTCTTTGAGTAGCCCCAAATTCTTGCGCCGAATATCGCCGATCGATTGCATCGGCAAATTAGATAGCGGATCGCTAGCTGCGTGGGATGGCGTAGCGCTATTGCAAAATCCTAGCGTGGCGCTATGATGATGGGCATGAACCTGCATGATTACCTCGCCGGAAATTCGAACGCTGGGCTAGCTGCGGCCCTCGGCGTACCAGCGCCGCTGGTCAGCCAGTGGCGAACCAGAACGCGGCCGGTGCCGCTCGAGCGCTGCTCCGCCATCGAGCGCGCCACCGATGGCGCCGTGCGCCGCTGGGACCTACGCCCGAACGACTGGTGGGAAATCTGGCCCGAGCTGATCGGGGCCGATGGCGCGCCTGCAGTGCCGGCCGCTGAGCGGGTGGCGTGACATGGCAGCCAACGCGCCCGTACCCGGTTCCACGCCCCCCCCCGAGGTGGTCAGGGATGAGGTCAGGGCCCTCGCAGCCGATCTAGCAGCTGAGCAAACACGCTCACGGGATCGCCTGGCCGCGCTGGCGACAGATCTGCTGGCGACGCTGTCATCGCTTCGCGCATTGCGCGGACGTCCTTCAGGCTCAGGAGACCTCGCGCAGCAAGGCGGTCCAGCATGACCAGCATCCCGCGCTCCAGCCGCTCCACGCGGCGGTTGTTCGCGTCGAGCGCGGCATGCGCGTCGCTCATTGTCCCGAGCATTTCCTCGACCCGCTTCGATTCGTCCATCGCGGCCCCTTTCGTTCGGGTGGTGGTGTGAGAGCTCCCATCGTGCCACGGCATGGAGACGCCCCCTTCTTGGCCGCGCGCAGTCGGTCAACCCAGCAATTCGGTGTCTCCACCACAGCCTGCCCGGAGCAGGAAACTGCGCGACTCCGGAACCAAATGCTTTCGCTGTCGTCATGCTCGACAGTCTCTTTTTTTTGCCAATCGAGGTAGCGTCATGAACAGGCAAACCGTCGTGCCGCTACCGGCACCCGGGCAATTGACCCTGAGTTTTGAGCCCGGGATGGTCGAGCGATACCCGACCGCGATGGACATCGTGCGCAAGATCGCATACGGGCATCCCAGCCCGCTCAAGACGATCGCCGCTGACATGGACATGTCGCAGTCGAGCCTGTCGCGAAAACTCTCGCAAGACCCGGACGATCCTCGCAGGTTCAGCGTCGATGACCTCGAATCATTCGTTTTCGCCACCGGTGACGTGGCGGTAATCGAGTACCTGGCTGCCAAGTATTTGCAAAGCGATGACCAGCGACGAGCCTGCGTGCTCGCGGCTACTGAGACGCTGCTGCGCGAACTGTCCGCATTGATGCCAATACTCAAGGGGTCTGCATGAGCCAGTGCACCGACATCCTCGCCGCGCTGCGGCAAGGCCAGGTACTGACGCCGCTTGATGCGCTTGAGCGCTTCAGATGCTTTCGTCTTGCTGCCCGCGTGGAGGAGCTGCGCAACCGCGGGCACAACGTGCGCTGCGAGTTGATCGACATCGAGGGCAAGAAGGTCGGGCGGTACTCAATTCCAGGAAGGCGCGCCTGATGGCCAGCGGCATCGATTGGTTTCGTTGGCACCATGGGTCCGTGACCGATCCGAAGTTTGCGCTGGTCGCTCGCAAGGCCAAGACGTCACTCCCCGATGTGCTCGCCGTATGGGCGTATCTGCTTGAAGCAGCCAGCGCATCAGAGAATCGCGGCACGTTTGGGCACATCGACGTGGAAGCGGTCGATTTTTTGTTCGGGTTCCCCGATGGGCCGTCGCGCACCGGTGACATCTTGCGTGCAATGGTCGAGCGGCAACTGATCGGCGCGTATGACATCACGAACTGGGATAAGCGCCAATCGAAACGCGAACGATTGGACGACGACAGTGCTGACCGTTCGCGGCGCTATAGAGAACGGAAAGCGCAAAGTGAAGACGTCACGCCGCGTCACGCCGCGTCACACCACGTCACACCACGTCACGTGACGACATGTGACGACACGCCACGTCACGCCACCGAACGCCCAGAGGAGAGGAGAGAAGAGAAGAAGAGAAAACAAACACCAAATCTCCCCCTCTCGTAGACCGTGGCACCTGCGCCGGGGGGGATTTGGTGGTTTTGGCTGACGCCATGCCTGAGGAACCCGATTCCACCGCCAAAGCGTTCGCCGATGCGATGCGCCAGGCCAACAGCGACCCACCCAAAAATCAGGAGGTCGCCGTCGAGCCAACCCGAGAGGGTCTGATGGCAGTGGAGCTGCGCCGGCGGGGCGTTCGCTGCACGTCGTCACACCCGGACCTGATCGCACTGTGCACCGACGGCTTCACCGTGCCAGAAATGGTCGAAACGCTCGCGCTGGCTTCGATGCAGGACACAGCACCCAAGCCGATGAACTTGGGCTACCTCGCCACCGTCGCACGAACGCAGCGCGAAGTCGCGAAGCGTCCGAAGCGGGCGGACGCTTCATGGTGGTCAACCGAGATGGGAATTCAGCGCAAAGCGGCCGAACTTGGAATGACGGCGCGAGGCGGCGAATCGTGGATCGCGTTCACAGGGCGAATTCGAGAACGCATTGCGAAGGAACCCGCATGAAGCGTGCCGGCGACTTGGTGGCATCCGGCGGGCGCAACATCGCCAACGCAGAGCAAGAAACAAATAATTGGAATTGCCCAGCTTATGGGTGCTCAGTGCCGGCCGCTTGTTCGCACAGCACGCTCGGCGGTGGGCCATGGTTTTGTCGATTTCACTTTGGCAAGGAGGCTCGTGAATGGCCCTCGATTACCGACGGACTGCGCAAAAAACTGCGCAACGCAGAGGCGCTCGACGACATCCAAGAGTCGCCGCTGGTAACAGAAATGCGCGAACGCGGTAATCGAAAAACCCGCTGATGCTCGCCTGCCCATCCTGCTCACACTCCTCTTGGAGCCCGAACCGTGTTGGACTTGTTTGTGCCATCCCTGCCCGCCGCCCCTACGCCAAGTGCGAGCACTTCGACTACGAGCCCGGATCAGACGAATGCGAGAGAGGACTATCGCCATCGGTGCGAGGTGACGGACTGGGTGCGCCGGATCAGGAATCGCCAGGGCCCCGAGCGGGCTGACTACTGGCGGCATTGGCGCGCTGAGATCGCAATGCGCCGCGGCCAGGAAGCAGCGCGGAAACTCAACGATGACGTGATGGCGGAGATGCGGCGATGAGCATCGGGCAGCGCGCCTATGCACTTGGCCGATTGAAAGTGGGCGCGAAGAATAAGACCGAGGCCGCCTATGAGCAGCACCTCGCATCGTGCAAGCACTTGGGCCTGGTGCTCTGGTATCGATTCGAGGGAATCAAGTTGCGACTCGCCGACAACACGTTTTTGACCGTCGATTTCGCGGTGATGGGTGCCGACGGGATTATGGAACTCCACGACACGAAAGGAAGCATGGGTATGTGGACTGACGACAGCAAAGCAAAGATGAAGATCGCAGCAGACATCTACCCATTTCGGTTCAAGGTCGCCGTACCGCGCTCGAAAAAAGACGGCGGTGGCTGGGTGATCCACGAGGTGGGGCAATGATCTGCTCGCCCCGGTCGATGCGACGCGCAATCATGCGCGAGATCCCAGACTTGCTGGCCTGGATGGCGGTGGTCAGGTGGTTCAACGACCAGCCAGCCGGATCATGGCACTCACTCGCAGATATGGACCCTCATGTGCCCATCCATATCGACGGCCTGCTTCGGATGCTCAACGGCTGGGCCGAAGAGCAGTGGGTCGAATCGCGAGTTGACTCGTGCTCTCGCAGCGTATGGCGGCGAACGACAGCAATGCCGATTTCTGATTCGGGGAATTCGCTGTTGTCTGTTGTCGCGGGACTTCCAGTCCGATGACGACGCTCAAGAACCGGCGCCAGCGCTTCGTCGACGAATACCTGGTCGACCTGAACGCCACGCAAGCGGCGATCCGGGCCGGGTATAGCGTTAAGACGTCAAAAATGCAGGGGTCCAGGCTGCTAACCAATGATGACGTCCAGGCGGACATCGCCGATCGCCAGGCCAAACGCGCGAAAAAAGTTGGAGTCACAGCCGAGGAGGTGATCGCCGAACTGCGCAAACTCGCCTTCTTCGACGTCCGCAAATTCTTCGACGCCGAGGGCCGCCCGGTCGCCCTGGTCGACCTCGACGACAACACGGCCGCGGCGGTGGTCGGCCTCGAGGTGCTCGAAGAGTTCGACGGCGCTGGTGCTGATCGGATCAAGCGGGGCGAGGTCAAGAAGTACAAGCTGGCCGACAAGGTCAAGTCTCTCGAGCTCCTGGCGCGGCACCTGGGCCTGTTGAACGATCAACTCAAGGTCTCGGGCGCCCCCTCGTTGGTGGCCTACTTGCCGGGTAACGGCCGGTGACCAAACGGGCCGCCCGCGTGCAGGATCGGCCCGCCACGGCCTCGGCGCGCCCGGTTCGCGGTCTCGTTGGAGCCATCTGCCCCCAGGAAGGCCCCCAGGAAGCGTTTCTCTCGTCGCCGGCGGACATCGTGATTTATGGCGGCGCCGCCGGTGGCGGGAAAACTTACGCGGTTTTGATGGAGCCCCTTCGGCACATTGCGAATCCGGGGTTTGGCGCCGTGATATTTCGGCGCGAATCGGTGCAGATCACGAACGAGGGCGGACTTTGGGACACCGCGATGCAGTTGTACCCGGGCCAGGGCGCGAGGCCACGCACGGCGCCGAAAATGATGTTCAATTTTCCCGGCGGCGGGCGCGTCACGTTTGCGCACTTGAACCTCGAGGCCGACGTTCTGGGCTGGCAGGGCGCCCAGGTGCCGCTGATCGAGTTCGACGAACTGACGCACTTCACTCGGTCACAGTTTTTTTACATGCTCAGCCGGAACCGGTCAACATGCGGCGTGGCCCCGTATGTCCGGGCAACATGCAACCCAGATGCCGACTCCTGGGTCGCTGAATTTATCGCATGGTGGATTGATCAAGACTCGGGCTACCCAATCACCGACAGGTCGGGCGTTATCCGCTATTTCGTGAGAGTGGGCGACGCGTTGCGGTGGGCGGGCAGTCGCGAGGAGCTCTTCGACAAGGGCATCGCGCTCGAGGATTGCAAGTCGGTGACTTTCATTGCCGCGAGCGTGCACGATAACCGAGCGCTCCTCGATGTCGACCCCGGTTACTTGGCGAACCTCAAGGCGCTTTCCCGTGTCGAGCGTGAGCGCCTTCTTGGAGGCAATTGGAAAATCCGCCCCGCGGCCGGCATGTATTTCAAGCGGCACGAGGCGACGCTCCTCGACGAGATCCCGAAGGACGTCGTCCAGTGGGTGCGCGCGTGGGACCTGGCGGCGACCGAACCAGGCGAGGGCAACGAGGATCCAGACTGGACCGCGGGCGTGCTCCTCGGGCGCCGGGCCAATGGCCGCGTCGTCGTTGCCGGCGTGGCCCATGAGCGGATTAAGGCGGCCGCGGTGCGCGCCCTGGTCAAACGCGTGGCCGAACACGACGGAAAACACTGCCGGGTGATCGTCCCCGAGGACCCGGGCCAGGCGGGCAAGGGCCAGGCCGCCGACTATGTCGCCCTGTTGTCTGGCTGGCCGGTCAAACGTCGGCGCCCGACGAAAGACAAGGTGATCCGCGCCGAGCCGTTCGCCGCGCAGTGGCAAGCGGGCAATGTCGACGTCGTGCGCGGCCCGTGGAACGAGTCCCTGTTCGGTGAGCTTGAGGGTTTTCCCGACGCGAAACACGATGACATCGTCGACGCGGCGTCGGACGCCTTCGCCGAGCTCCCGAACGCGGTCCCGCTTCCGAAAACAATCAACGCGGAGTTGCTATGAACCTCGCTTTCATTGCCCCGACCTGCAATGCGATCGACGCCCGCGTCAAACGCGTGGTCGTCGCCGAGGCGCTCTTGCGCGCCGGGATGCGCCGCGCCGAGGTGCGCGAGGTGATCATCCGGCGGTTCGGGGTGAGCCGGCGCACCGCATACCTGGCCATTAATATCGCGCTGAACGAACGGCCCGCGGCATGGTCGACCTGAACGCCGCGGAGCGCGAGGTACGGCGACTGGCGCAACAGGCGTTCGACGAACTCCTCGCTCGGATCGCCGCCGGCGAAGTCTCGAGGGACGCGATCGCTGAGATCCAGGCGCGATTTTCGGGCCGGTACGCGAAAAACCTGGCGAAAGCCTTTTCTTCCCTCCTGGGCCAGTTCGTCGGCGTTGACCAGGTGCGTGCCCTACCGATCGGCAAGGTAAAACTATCCGGGCGCCTGTACCAAAATGCGAACGAGGTCACCGCCGATGTGCGACGGACGATCGTGAACCACGCCAAGGGCATGCAAGACGCCCGCGCGCTCGCCTTGCAGATATTCGAGGGGTACGGGTTCAAGGGAGGGGCCGACCCGCTCAAGGTCAAGGCGGGGTTGCCGAAGTACCTGGCCGAAGCGATGCAAGACGCAGAGTTTGGCACCGCCTATAAGGTCCTGGCCCGCCGGATCGGTGCCACCGTCGTGAAAACCGAGGCACTGAAGGCGGCGTACCTGGGCGCCCTTGAGGAGGTGATCAAGGGCCCGGGGAACAACCGCCTTGAGCGCGCGCTCAAGATCGCGCAATTCGAGCGCAATCGGTATTTCGCGAACCGGATCGCCCAAACCGAACTGCACCGGGCCGATACCGATCGGATCGCCTCCAATGTTATGGCGGATGCCGAGCTCGAGGTCGTGCAAATCGTCTTGAGCTCAACACACCCGAAGGATGACATTTGCGATCTTCACGCAAAAGTTGACAAGTGGGAATTAGGGCCAGGGTGCTACCCGAAGGCGCTGGCGCCGAAGCCCCCTTTCCATCCGTTCTGCCGGTGTTTGCTACGCAAACGGTTCGACCTGTCGGGCAAGGGCGCCAGGGAGGTGCCGGGGGCGGACGCCGCATTCCTGCGTGACCACGGCCGCGGCGGCTTGGTCATGGGGAGTCGGGCGAACCTCGAGCAGGTGCTCGGCGGGCGGCCGGTCGAGAACGTCCTAAACGACGGGAAGGACCCGCTCTATTACATGCGCCGCCTGGGTGACTCGCTCGATCTCGGGGAAGGCGCGCGTCAGAGGTTTGCCGTCTTGCCGAACTTCAAAGAGGCGACGATTCCTGATGAAAAACTGCGCGACTACGCGCTCAACTCAGAACATGGGCGAGGCGGCGACAAGGCACGCGTTTTCGCAGCGGTCTTTGGTTTTACGGCAGTTCACGCGGGCGACTTGGCGAGCCAGATTCTTGACGCGCTGGAACGGGCCCCCGCGCTCTCCCGGCAGCAGGACGTGCATGGCCAGCGGTACCAAGTCGACGTGACGGTGACAGGGCCGAAAGGCAGTGGTATCGTCAGAACCGGATGGATCATCCGCCGCAGGGAAACCTCCCCGCGTATGACTTCGGCAGTCGCGATTAAACCAAGGGGGCAGCAGGATGAACCACCGCATGTATGACCGCGTCGAGACCCTTGTTGACCTCCCAGATTTCGGCGTGAAAGCCGGCGCGATCGGGGTAATCGTTGACGTTCACCCGAATGACGCGTTCGAGGTGGATTTCGGGATGGATGACGAGGGGAACATCGTCACTGCGGGGTTGTACGATAGCCAGATCGTCGCCCGGCGTGCCGACCCCCGTCACGCCGCCTAGCCCTCGACTTCGGCGCGCACCGCCATGAGCTTGTACGCATCGAGGCGGTCCTCGTCGGCGATGGTCTCGAGGTAGAACCCCGACAGGCCGGGGGTTGTTTCGATGATGTCGACGACCCGGCGCTCGAGGTCGAATAGTTCGGTGTAGAGGCCCGCGAGGTCGGTGGCGAATTCGTGGATCGGCTTGCCGAAGTAGACGAGGACGCCCACTCGCCGGCGGGTCACCGCGCCCGCATTGCTCACCGTGGAGGGCACAAGGCGAATCATCGGGTAGTCCGCCGGGGTCATGTTCCCCTCAAGGCCGATCTTGCACGTCACTACGCCCGGAACCGCGGCCAGGGCCGTGCGCAGGGCCTCGAGAACGACCATGGCCGAGGCGGTCATGCACGCTCCAAGGGGATCGACAGGAACGACCCGGCGCCGACCGACTCGGTTGCCGCGGTAGCCGCCGCGCGGGCGAGGGGTAGCAGGCGGTCGAAGTCCTCGGAGTACCGCTTCGCCTTGGTCGCGAACAGGTCGTCGGGGGCGCGTTGCGATTCGATCGCGGTCACGATATAGGCGCGAGCCACCGCCAGGCGGTCGCGCCATTCGCCTGGGAATTCGCCGATCGCGTCGACGTCGGCCAGGGCGCGGGCCTCGCGCTCGTCAGTCACAAGCGGTGCGAGGTAGGCGTCAAAATATTGCAGAGAAAGGGCCATGCGGCCTCCTATTCGATGCGCCCGCGCACGGTGAACAACATCGGCGCCTCGCTGGTGAGAGTGCCGGACGCCCGGGTAATGGTGACCTCGGTCCGCAAGTGCCCTGCCTCGAGCTCGTTGGCGACGAACTTGTATTGCGCCAGGCCTTCGGTCGCGTTCACGACTGACATGGCGCGCTCGACCGCGGCGCCGCCGTTAAGCGAATAGCGCATCGTCACCGCGGACGCGGCGGACAAATCTAACGGGCCGCCGGTGCCCACGTCGCGGCACGCAATCTGCAAAAAGGCGCCGGTGTCGCCCTGGACAAATTCGCTTTTCATCGGAATATCCTCGAGGAGCGCGCAACAAGCGTGCGCATGCGAACAGTGGCGCGTCGTGACACGCCGAAGAATGCGGGCCGGCGAATCCGCACGAGGGCCGCGTTCGGCCCGAGTTCGCCGGAACCGACCGCGCCGAGAACGCCGTCGCCGGCGAGGACAATCGACGTAAGCAGAGATCCCGAGCCGACCGCGCTCGCCAGGGCCGCGCCGGCGAAACGCAACGCGACGACCAAGTCGCCCGCGCCGTTGATCGCGACGACCGAGGCGCCGGCCAGGGGAATACTCGTCACCAGGCCACCGCCACCGACCGCCGACACACTGGCCGCCCCGACCAGGCGCACGCCCGTGGACAACGCGCCCGAGCCGCTGGCGCCCGCTATACCGCCACCGGCGAAGGCCGCCGGGGGGATCGTCAGGGCGCCGGCGCCAAACGCCTGGGCAATCGCCGCGCCTGACAGGGTGATCACTGTCGAGAGGACGCCTGATCCCGCGGCGCCTGCGCTTCCTGCGCCCGCGAGGTTGGTTTGCGCGTCGAGTGATCCGGTGCCCGTCGCCGAGGCCAGGGCGGCGCCCGCAAGGCGGATCGATGCGGTGAGATTGCCCGAACCGTTGACCGTAACGAACGCCGACGAGCCCGCGAGGGAAATCGCGGTCGCGAGTGCGCCGCTGCCGGTACCGTGCCCGACCCCGCCGGCCTGGCTGCTGCAGCCCCCGTCGACGCTCAGCCCGCTGGTGAAACCATCGCCAGCAACTACGCCACCTGCAATGAATGGCGTGAGCAGGTGGTTGGCTGGCAGCGCTGGTACGGCACCGTGAACAAACCTCACTGAGTCTCCTGTCCGATCTCTCCTGGGGTCGGTTTGCCGGGGCTTCGGCCCTGGCCTTTTTTCTCAACCTTGAAAGCGCATCACCATGGATCAAGTCGAACAGTTCGAAATCTCGATCACCCGCACCTTCGCCGATGGCCGGAAGTCGAAAATCTCCGCCGACATCGGCAGCCTGTCGCCCACAGACGGCGCAGTGCTGGAGCAGATCTTCGTCACGCAGGGTGTGCAGGGCCTGCTTCGGATCGGCCGTTACAACGCCGAGCAGCGCGATCCCGCGTTCGCCCCAACGCTGGCCAAGACGTTGGAGATCTTCAACAAATCGGGCGCGTGACTCCAGCACTCGACGTCGAGCTGTGGCTCTACGCGCTGCTGTGGCGGTACCTGGGTGCGGTGGCGGGGGTGTTCGTCATCGCGTGCGCGGCCGAGCTCGCCCTGGGGGCGTGGCGTGAACGTCGGGCAGCTCGCGGGATTGCTGGCCACGCTCGACCCCGGCCTGCCGGTGTGCCTGATGGTGAGCCAATGCCCGGCAGAGATCAGCGCGGTCGTGGCTGATGCGTGGTACGTCCCGGCAGAGCCCGGCGGGCTGATCTATCTCGGCCCGCACGCTGTGCTGACTGCGATTAATGCTCAGCCTGGATGACCTTGGAGCGGTCAGCGCAGGGCATCAGGGGTCGCCGCGCCGGATAGTCTGCACGACTGCAGACGCAGCGGTGCGGCTGCTGGCCCAGCTTGCCGACGAGGGCAACCACGTCCCGCCAGCGAATCGCGTCCGCGTTTTGTGCGCGGTGATCGACTGGATTCTCGGCGCGCGGCAGGACCACGCCGACGAGCTGGCCGGGCTGCTGGGCCTCGTTGTGGATGCTGGGCGACGGGTGGCGGAGATGCGACGCGAAACGCGCCCGACCCGCCCGGATTGAGTTTGCATCTCCTCATCGCCCTACGATTCGCCGGCCTACCTGCAGCGGTTGCGTCCACCGTGAAACAGGGGACAATTCCGCTCCCCTACGGGACGCCAGTGCGGTGGTTTGTCAAAAAACTGTTTAAAATCAAAAGCCTGCGCAATGCAGGCTTTTTTCTTTAGTACAGTTTTTGATGAAATGGATCCCGACCATCGATCGGGATGTCTGTTGCGGGCGATTGCGTAGATCGCCGAGCGAGTGTTCAGCAGTGCGTCATCGGTCTTGCCATGGCGCTGGGTGGGCGTCACGAAGCCCCACCGAGTTCGCGCAATAATCGGTACGGGGTCGATTCGCTGACCACATAACGGCCCTGATCGGTCAGCCGGTGCAAGATCTGGCTGGGCGCCAGGCGAAGAGATGGAAAAACAGCACATGAGTAAGGCGTGCCTGGCCGTCATGGCTGAAAGCCAGCCGCTCGCAAGTTGATCGCCTGCTCGACCGAACCCGCGACGTGACGCTTTCCAGCCGGCAGCGCGCCGCTGCCCTCATCGGGCGCAAAAGTGCAAATTCAATTGGTCTGGGGCGGCGGCGCGTTCGGGCCGCACGACGGGCGAGGTGCGGAACCGTCAGTGTGCCACTCGGCCGCGCTTGTATAGTAGTTGTACCGCTCCTGCGTTGGGGCTCGTATCTGCCGGTCGCCCTCATGCCCAAACTCATCGTCACCTGCCTGCGAATCTGCGCCGCACTGCTACTCGGGCTCGGGCCCGTCGCCCAGCCGCTTGCGCAGAATCTGCCGCGGGGCTTCACCTATGAAGTGGCGCCTGAATCGCAACCGATGGCCCTGGCCATCTTGCTGCCCGGGTCGGGTGTGCTCGGGGTGTTCGATGACCGCGCGCATGTGCTGGCTGAAGCGGTCAAGCTGCGAACGTATGGCCTCGACACGCTGATCGTCGATACTCAGATGGCGATCGGCTCGGGCATGCGGGGCGCCAGTGGCACTGCCGGCGACCGGGCCGCCGCCGCCGCCACTGACGCGGTCCGCTGGGCCAAGTCGAACCTCTCGCGGGCCCGTGAGGCGCCGATTGTGCTGGTGTCCTGGTCTTTCGGCGGCGAAGCGGTCATCCGCCTGCTGGGCGATCCTACCCTGCTGACCGAGCTGCAGATACGCGGCGCCGTGATGTACTACCCATCCAATCAGAACAACCTCAACACGCCTCTGAAAAGGCCGGCCATCGCGTTTTTCGGCGACGCCGACGACGTCACCCCGGCGGCCCGTTTCAATGCCTTCACACTGCCCTTTGGCGAGGGCACTATCCCGCTGGAAATCGTCACCATTGCGGGCGCACGGCATGGGTTCGATGTGCGTGGCGGTGGCGTGCAGCGGGTGATCCGATCATTCCCCTTTTTTGGCTCCGCCGCGCCTGCGCAGCCTGCAACCGATGCCGCCACCCTGGCCGATCAGCGGACCCAGATCTTTCTGCGTAACCTGGTGGGTGGGCGCTGAAACTAGTGGCGCTGGCTGCGGCGGTGCTTCAGGCCAGCCTGGCGCCTGTTTCAATCGTTTCGGTACGGCTGGACCTCGCATCGAGCACATGCCGGGCGATCAGAATCTGCGCGGCATAGTAGGTGCTCAGCACCCACAGCCGGCCATAGGGCAGTGTCATCACGAAGCGGTCAGTTGCCAGCAGCGCGTCGCTCAGCATGAACAGGGCGGCACCCAGCGCCACCCAGACCGATGCGCGATCCCGCAACACGACTGATCGACCGATTGCCTGCGCGGCCATCAGCGCGATGACCAGCACATAGGCGGCGACCGGCAACCGCAAATCGTGCGGCAGCCCGCCCAGCCAGAGAAAGACGCTCATCAGAACGCCGATCGCAAGCGTCGCGAGCAGCGCGCGACGACTCGCGAACCACCGCGCATCGCGAGAGAACAAGCGCAGATAGCAAAGGTGCGCAAGCAGAAATGCAATAAGGCCGGGCACGAAATACCCTTCGACCATCAGCAGCACGTCACCGGCGAGCGAAGCGAGCAGCGCCAGCATCAGCAGCCGCTTTGCGTCCGTTCGTGGGGCCGCGCGCCCTGGCGAACGATTGCCGACATGCGTCCAGACATCGGCGATCAACAGCAGCATCGCCAGTGGCTTGCTCAGCCGGTGCAGCTCGAGCAGGTCCAACGATGCGCTGGCGGCGGCCAGGGCAGCTGCCTCGAGCGCAAGACACTGCAGCATCGAGATCCGACCCTGCAGCACCGCCCCCAGTCCCCATAGGCCGGCAACCAGCACCGCGCACCAGATGGCGGCGTGCGGCAACGGCAGTGAATCGGCAGACCAGAGAAACACTGCGACACCTTGCAGCAGGAGCCCGAACTGCGCGATTGCGAACCAGAACATCGCGCGGGTCATTGGCGGATGAAAGCGCGTCTGCGTGGAAGGATTGAACGCGCGCCGCGGCTCGTGTCGTTCCCGTTCGAGCGGGCGCCAGCCCGGCGGCTTGAACCAGATGCGCAGCTTGTCGCGCCAGCGCGGGGTTCGCCGGGAGTCGTTCATCAGGCGCCAGTAGACCTCGGCGTTGGCCCACAGGGGATCCCAGCTGTTCAGCGGTTTGCGAGTGCCGTAGACGCAGCGTTCTTGCTCGTCTTCTTCGGTGAAGCTGCCGAATAGGCGATCCCAGATGATCAGGATCCCGCCGTAGTTGCGATCGAGATAGCGGGCGTTGACCGCGTGGTGCACGCGATGGTTCGACGGCGAACAGAACCAGCGGTCGAACCAACCGAGCCTGGGCACTTGTTCGGTGTGAACCCAGAACTGGTAGAGCAGATCAATCAGGCCGACCACGCCGAACACCAAAGGCGGAACGCCCGCGACCGCCATGGGCAGATAGAACACCCAGCCGAACAGCGCTCCGCTCGAGGTCTGGCGAAGCGCGGTCGACAGGTTGTAGTCCTGGCTCTGGTGGTGCACGACGTGAGCGGCCCACAGCACAGCGGTCTCGTGGCTCAGACGGTGCAGCCAGTAATAGCAGAGGTCGTAGAACAGCAGTGCGAGCAGCCAGCCGTACCACGACATCCAGAATTCGCGGGCTGCCGCGGTCGGCACCAGAGACAGCGTCGTGAATACCGCGGTGTACAGACCGATGCGCAGCAGTCGCGTAAAAACCGCGCTGACCTGGCTCAGCATGCCCAGGGAAATGCTGCTGATGGCATCGTTGAGTCGATAGGTCTGGCGGCCTTTGCCCGTGCGCTGGCGCCAGTGACCCCAGGCGAATTCGATCGCGATCAGGAGCAAAAAGGCCGGCGTGGCCAGAACGATGATTTGGCTGGGGCTCATGTTTCAATGGTACCGCGGCGCCCAGCGGCCGTTCAGAACTCCCGCCACGGGCTGAACAGCAGACGTTACCTGTTCGATCCGGTGAGCTGTTGTTCGCCAGTGCACGGCGTGGTCTGGCAATCATTGACGGTGTCGCTGTTCACCGTGCCGTTCGCGCTGATCCATTGACAGTTGCGCACGCCGGCTGCGTGATCGCTCCGGCCAGGTTTTGGCTCGAGGAGCGGGCTGGTCTCGGGGCGGGGATGGGTTTCAAGGAGCGATGGGCTTCAGGGCGCGATGGGCAAGGTGATGCGGATTCTCAGCCCGCCGCCGGGGCGAGCCGAGGCTTCGACTTGGCCATGGTGGGCCTGGACCGCGCGCCGCGCGATGGCCAGGCCAAGTCCGAAACCGGCTGTGCCGTTGGCTTGCCGGCCGCGGTGAAACGGTTCGAAGATCGCCTCGAGTTCATCTTCGGCAACGCCGGGGCCGCGGTCGTCGACCTCGACCACTGCCTGGTCGTGTTCACGCCGGACCCGCACGTCGACGCAGGTATCGGGTGCGGTGAATTTGACTGCGTTGCGAATCACGTTCTCGACGGCGCGCTGCAGCAGCTCGCGGCGCACGGTCAGGGGCAAAGGCGCGCCGGTCTCGAGGACCACGTCGCGCCGATCGGTTTGCGCCTCGAAGCGGGCGTCGTCGGCGATCGCACGCACCAGCTCATTGAGATCGGCCCGTTCGAGTGGTTCGCTCGGCCGCTCGGTCTGAAGGCGCGACAGCGCGAGCACCTCGCCGACGAGTTCGTCCAGACGCACAGCTTCGCGTTCGATGCGTTCGAGCGAAGCCTGCTGGCGCTGCGGCGACTGGCGGGCCAGTCCGACCGCCGCCTGAAGGCGTGCGAGCGGCGAGCGCAATTCGTGGGAGACATCGTGCAGGAGCTGGCGCTGCCCGGCGAGCACCGACTGCAGGTGACCCACCATGCGGTCGAAGTCCCGGCCGAGATCGGCGATCTCATCGCGTCTGCCGCCCATGCGGGCCTGCAGCCGGGTGTCCAGATCGCCTTTGGCAACCGCCTCGAAGCCGGCACGCAGGAGGCGGATCGGCTTGGCCAGATACCAGGCCAGCGCGGCGCTCGCGACGAGGCTTGCAATCAGGGCCAGTCCGATCATTGGCCAGGGCAGACCTCTTGGTCGCGGCCCCGGCGGCGGCGGCCCGGCGTCGGGCGGCGCTGCAATGAACAGCAGCCAGCGCTGGCCGTCGGGTGCGGCGACCGAACGCACCACCACCAGCCGCTGCGTTTCGCGCGATTCTGACGCAAGCAGTGCGCGCGCGCGTGTCAGTGCGGCCGCCGGCACGGGGCGCCCGAGCAGTTCGCCGCCGGCGTCGTCGACCGCGAGCAAGGGCGGGCGGCCGCTGTTGACGCGTACCCAGTCGGTGAGCATCGCGACCAGGGCTGGCGTGCCGGCGTGTTTGAGCGCTGAGCCGGCCGCATTGACCAGCAAGGCCGAGCGCGGGCCAATCGCGACATCGACCGCAACTGCCTCGCGATTGCGCTGATGAAACCAGACGGTGGTACCGACACCCAGGCCGACCGCCAGCAGCATCAGCACGAACGCGCAGAAGATTTTCCAGAAGAGCCGACCCATCTTCAGGCCTGCACGAACTGGTAACCCATGCCCCGGGCAGTGATGATCCAGGGTTCGCCGTCCGGACGCTGCCCGAGCTTCTGACGCAGGCTGCTCACGTGCACATCGATGCTGCGATCGAAGCGCGCCAGCGGTCGGCCCAGACCCTGTTCTGAAAGTTCGTTGCGCGCCACGACCTGCCCGCACTGGCGCGCGAGCACCAGCAGCAGGTTGAACTCGGTGCCGGTCAATTCGAGCAGCGCATCTTGCCACTTCGCGGCGCGCCGGGCCGGCCACAGGGTCAGCGGACCGGCGATCACCGGTGCGGCGGTCGAGGCCGTCTTGCCGCCTTCTTCGACCCGACGCAGGATGGCGCGCAGACGCGCGGCCAATTCGCGTGGGGTGCAGGGCTTTGGCACGTAGTCGTCGGCGCCGAGTTCGAGCCCCACGATGCGGTCGATGTCATCGCCACGAGCGGTCAGCATCACGACCGGTATGCGACTTTGGGCGCGGATCTGGCGCAATACGGCGATGCCGTCGAGCCTGGGCATCATGACGTCGAGGACGACGATATCGTACCGGCCCGACAGCGCCTGGCTGACGCCGGACTCGCCATCATGAACCGCGGCGGGCTCGAAGCCGTCCCGTTGCAGGTACTCGACAAGCAGGCCTGCGAGTTCCCGGTCGTCATCGATCAGCAATACCTTGGGCATGTCAGTGGCGCGGGCAAGATCGAACAAATAACCGAAGGTGCATTGTCGACGAGCACCCCTTTTCGGGCCAGCGTGCTTACCGGCATTTACATGGGAGGCGGCTGCTGCTGCAGACGATTTCGCCCGCCTGAACGATATCTCCCGTACCAGGCGTACGGTGCTTACCGCGCTTACTGTCCGTTACATCGCCTTGACCGTGACTTACCTGGACCTGCCCCAAAGTGGTCCCCGTCAGCTGGCATCAACCGAACCGCCGCTGAACTTCAACTGATTGCCGACCAAGGAGATTTTGATGACCCACGGATTTCGAGTTTTGAAGCAGGCCGCGGTGGCTGCGTCGCTGGCACTTTGCGGGCCGATGTTCGCTCACGCCCAAGCCGGGCCTGGTACGGGCCCCGGCGCGGGAATGGAACAGGGTCGAGGCATGATGCAGCACGGCGGGATGCAGCATGGCGACATGCAGGGCATGCGCGGCCGGCACGGCGCCAGGGGTGAAGATATGGGCATGGGCGGTGGCATGCGAATGCTGAGCGCGCTCAACCTGACCGAGGCGCAGCGCGACCAGGTGTTCAGCCTGATGCACAAACAGGCGCCGGCCATGCGCGAGCAAGCCAAGGGGATGCACAAGGCACGCCAGGAACTGCGCAAGCTGTCGATGTCGGCTCAGTACGACGACGCGCGCGCCAAATCGCTGGCCGACGGCATCGCAGCCGCAACCGCCGAGATGGCCTTGGCCCGGGCACGCACGGCGCAGGAGATCTATCGACTGCTCACCCCTGAACAGCGCAAGCAGGCCGACGACCAGCAGGCCCGCTTCGAGCAGCGCGGCGCGATGGACGGTCATCGCCCGGGCGCGATGGACGGTCATCGCCCAGGCGCGATGCGTTGAGTCCGGCCGGATACGCTTCTATGGCCGCAGCAGCGCCTGCCTGATCAGGGGCAGGGTGTCGTTGCCGAAGTACATGTCGTTGCCGCCGACAAAAAAGGTGGGCGAACCGAATCCGCCACGCTGGATCAGCTCGTCGGTGTTTGCCTTGAGCTGTTCCTTGACGGCCGGCTGGGCGACTGCGTCGAAGAACCAGGCGGTGTCGATGTGCCAGTTCACGCAGATTTTCTCGAGCACCTGGTCTTGGGAGATGTCGTGCCCCTCACCCCAGTAGGCTTCGAACACCGCCCGCGCGAAAGCGAGCATGCGGGTCGGGTCATCTTGCAATGCGATGCAGCCACGCATGGCTTTCACACTGTTCACCGGAAAAACCGCGGGTGGAAAGACGATTCTAAGACCCGCCAGTTCGGCCCAGTCAAGCATGTTTTTTTTCGAGTAGGCGAGCTTCGCCGGGACCGGATTCTCGCGAGCGGCGTAGACACTCGGATTGACCGCATTGAAGACGCCGCCAACCAGGATGGGACGCCAGTGAATCTTGGCGCCGAGTGCCGCGGCCAGCGGCTGCAGGTTGTGAAAACCCAGGTAGGTCCAGGGGCTGCTGCAATCGAAGTAGCACTCGATCTCGCGCATCTGTTGTTTCCTTTCAGGCATTGGGAGCGATGGTGCGGGTGATTCGGCGGGCAGTGAAACGAGCCTTCGCGAGCGTGCACCGATAATAGCGGCTCATCCAAGAGTGGAGTGGCCAATGGCACAACCCCATCAGCGGGGCATGAGTTGACGCAGACGCACCCCTTCGACCGGGCGATTGCCCTGAGCGCGCCGCAGGACGCAGATTCCCGGCTGCTGCGCGGGGTGACCAGCGATGACTACTGGAATGCCGTCGGCCCTTTCGGCGGCGTCACGGCGGCCACCTTGCTCAACGCGGTGATGCGTCAGCTTGACCGGCTGCCGGTTCCGCTGTCGCTCACGGTCAGCTATGCCGGAGCCATCCGGGCCGGTGAATTCGACATCCTGGTTCGGTGCCTGCGCGGCGGGCGAACAACTCAGCATTGGTCGCTGGAACTCGTGCAGGGCAGCGAGCGAGAGGTGATGGCCAGCGCGCTGGTGGTCTGCGGCCTGCGCCGCGACACCTGGGGCGTGCGCGAAGCCCTGCCGCCCGCGACGCCGCCGCCGCCGCCGGCGTTCGGTGCGCGCCCGGGTGATTCGCCGCGCTGGCTGCGCTGGTATCGCGAGCATCTGGTGAGCGGCGATTTGTACCGCGCCAATGACCACAGCGAGACGCTGTCCTGGATTGCCGATGCGCCGGCGCGGGCGCTCGATTACACGTCGCTTGCCGCGATCTGCGATGCGTTTTTCCCGCGCATCTACTTGCGCCGGCCATCGTTCGTGCCGATCGCCACGGTCACCTTGAACGTCTATTTTCATGCCGGGCAGGCCGTCATGGACGAACAGGGCTGCGCGCCCGTTCTCGCGCGCGCCACCGGGCAGGTGTTCAACGAAGGGTTCTGTGACCAGGAAGGTCGAATCTGGGGACTGGGCGATCGATTGCTGGCAACGACCCACCAGGTGGTCTGGTATCGGGAGTAGGGTGGCGCGCTGATTGGCGAAGCGGTGTGGCGAGCCGAGCGCGCTGCCTATTTGCCGGTCAGCATCCCAAAGTACAGTTCACGCGAACTTTCGTGCAGCGCGTGACGCATCTGCACCCAGCTCACCAGGTCAGTGGCCGGCATCGGTTTGGCCAGGAAGTAGCCTTGCACTTCGTGGCAGCCCATGGCGGCCAATGCCCGCATCTGGCGCACGTTCTCGACCCCCTCGGCGACCACGCGCAGGCCCATGTGCCGGGCCAGGTCGATGGTTGAACGGATGATCGTCTGGCTGCCGTGATTGTCCAGCAGTCCGAGCACGAACGCACGATCGATCTTCAACTCCTGAACCGGCAGCTGCTGCAGCTGCTTGAGGGTCGAGTAGCCGGTTCCGAAGTCGTCCACCGAGAGCTTGATGCCCATCTTCGATATCGCGAGCAGGGCTTCCAGAGCAATCTGCGATTCGCTGACCACGCCGCTCTCGGTGATCTCCAGGCACAGATGCTCGCAAGGCGTCTGCAGTTCGCGCACGATCGTGGCAATCTCGTCGGCGAAGCCACGTTCCTGGATGTCACCGGCGGTGACGTTGATCGATATGCGCAGCGGCACCCCAGCGCGCGCAAGCTCGGTGCTGAAACGCAGGCCTTCGCGCACCACCCAGCGTGTGATCTGGCGCATGAAACCAGTCTGTTCGGCGAACGGGATGAATTCACCCGGCGGAACCTGGCCCCGGGTCGGGTGGTTCCAGCGCAGCAGACCTTCCGCGCCCGCGATCCGGCCGCTGGTGAGATCGAGTTTCGGCTGATAGTAGAGTTCGAACTGGCCGGCTTCGAGCGCTTTGCGCATCTCCCCCAGCATCGACAGATAGCTGCGCTGCGAGCCCGGGTCGCTGCCATCGTAGAGTTCGTAGCCGGTCTGGCGTCGTTTGGCCCGATACATCGCGGCGTCGGCGTGACGCAGCAAAGTGCCCTCCTTTTCGCCGTGGGTGGGGTACACCGCGATACCGATGCTGCCGCCGATGTCGATCAGCTGGTCGCCATGGCGCAGGGGTTCGCGCATCGCCTGAAGGATGCGCCCGGCCACTTCTTCGGCCATGCTCTGGGAGCCCGGCAGCAGCAGCACGAACTCGTCGCCGCCCAGTCGGGCCACCGTGTCCGAGTCGCGGACCGTGTTGCGCAGCCGGCGCGCCACTTCCTTGAGCACCAGATCGCCGGCGGCATGGCCCAGCGTGTCATTGACGAACTTGAAACGATCCAGGTCGAGCAGCATCACGCAGAAAGGCTCATGCGCGCGCTCGCTGGATCGGATTGCATGACGGATGCGGTCGGTCAGCAGGGTGCGATTGGGCAGCGCGGTCAGCGGATCGAGAAGCGCGTTTTCGCTGATTCGCCGTTCGCGCTGCGCAACCTCGGCGGCCAGCACATTTATCTGGCCCGCGAGTCCGCCGATTTCGTCGCGCCCGTTGTCGACCAGATGGTCTTCGTAGTGACCATCCTGCAGCTCCTTCAGATGGGCGTCGATCAGGCCGATGCGCCGTGACATCCGGCGCGCCCACCAGCAGGCCGTGCTGGTGGCGATGGTCGACACGAACAGGGTCTGAATGGCCAGCAGCGTGAGGACGCGACGCGGCAGTTCCGGGTCGAGCGCGATCGACCACAAGCCGACAGCACCAGCTGCCAGAACAGGCACCCCGACCAGCAGCAGCGAGCGCCAGACGATGGGCAGTCGCCAGCGGCGAGCGCCATTGCGCGCCGCCGCGTCATCCGCAAGCTTCAAAGCCAGCGGTTCTTGCTGAACGGAGCGGGCGCGGGGTTTTCTGCTCTTTTTTCTGAGCATGGTGCGAGCGAACATGGCGCATCCTCGCCCAGTGGGCCAGTCTGCGCTCAGTCGGCGGATCGAAGGGCGCTGCGGGCCGACGGATGAGGTTCAGGTGTTGCAGGCGGATTCGACTGCACTCCGGCGGTGTGGCGCTTACAGCGGCGCGGCGCTTACATCTGATCCAGCGGGTAGATGGGGCGGCGCACCTTCTGGAAGCTCAGGCTGCTGTAGTCAGAGGTGCAGACCCCGGTGCCTGCGCACTCGACGATGGCTCGCGCGTACGGGCGCAGACCGGCACGCCAGTGGACGCGGCTCTTGAGCATCAGAAATCGTTTGCTCATCGGGTCGATTCCAACCGCTTCGAGGCAGCCGATGTCATGCGGTTCGACGTGATGGCTGATCACGATGATGTCGACGCCATCGACCCGCAGCACGGCGCTCGGGCCCATGTCGACCTGCTGACCACGCGCCATCGGGCCGTGATTGCGGTATTTTCCGTCGACCAGGCGCAGCACCTGCCCGGTGACCCGCAGCGGCGTGCCGGCCAGATTCAGGCTGGGCATGGCCAGCTTGCCGCCCAGATCGAGCGTCAGGGTGGCGCCGACGCCCGCCCTGGTCATTTCGGTGACAGCTTCGGGGTCGCAGATCGCGAACGCGGCGACATCGCGCAGGCCGGCCGACAAAATGCGGCCGAGCACGGTCATGGTGTCCATGGTGCCGCCCGAGGCGCAGTTGTCGTAGTGGTCGAGCAGCACGATCGGGCCGGTTCCCGGCGCGGTCTCGGCGAGCACCTGCGCGCGGCGCAGGGACTCATCGAGATTGTCGATCTGGTAGACGAATTCCTCGCGGCGCCGCCAGGCGATGTCGAGCAGTTCTTCGCACGCCTTGCGTGCGCGTTCCACGTCATGGTCGACGACCAGCGCGGACAGCCCGGCGATGGCGATGTCGGCGTGCGGAAAGCCGACGAAGACACTGGCGCACAGCAGACCGTCGGCTTCGAGTTCGCGACACCGGTTCTGCAGCGTCTTGTTGGGCTCGTCGTCGCTGCCCTGGCGCATCACGTGCGGCAGCATGGGGCGCTGACCCCAGGCGATGGACGGCAGCGGGCAGCCCTGCAGAGAAGCCATGATTGGCTTGGCCGCGCGAACCCCGGTCTCGTACATGTCGACGTGGGGATAGGTCTGATAGCCGGCGACCACGTTCGCGTGGCGCGCGATGCTGGCCGACAGATTGGTATGCATGTCCAGGGCCACGCCGATCATCACATTGGGATCGATCGCGCGGATCCGGCGCAGCAGCTCGCCTTCGCCGTCGTCGTGGCTTTCCGTGACCATCGCGCCATGCAGATCGAGCAGCACTGCGTCGCAGCCGCGAGCGATGGCGTCGCAGATCTTGCCGCTGATGTAATCGAATACTTCATCGGAACAGGGCGCGCTGGGCGCCGCCGATGCCGCGATCGGGGTGTCGATCTGCGCGCCCAATTGGGCGGCCAGGTCGATGAACGCGGCAATGGCCGCGCCCGTGCCGCGATAGGCGTCGAGCACCGCCTCGCCCTGCGGCGGGGCGCTGGCGCCGCCGAAGCGCTCGAGCGGCGTGGGCACGGGCGAAAAGGTGTTGGTCTCGTGTTTGAACTGGGCGATGACGATCTTCACGGCGATCCCTTAGCAGGTCAAGGCGAGGCCGGGGCGCGGCCAGTCCATTTCGATCAGCTTGCCGGCGCCCGACAAGGTGATCAGGGCGCGCCGCCGATCGGCGCCGCCGAAGCAGATGTTGGTGACCATGATGTCACCCGGCACGGCAATGAATTCGACCAGTCCGCCGGCAGGCGAGATCACGCTGATGCCGCCCTGCTGCAGCGTGGCCACGCAGATATTGCCGCTGGCCTCGACTGCGAGCGAGTCGTACATGGCGATGACCGGCGAGGCATAGAGCAGGCGCCCGCCGTTGGGCGAGGGTGGTGGCGCGCGCAAGATCTCGCCGGGCGCGGCCAGATCGAAGGCCCACAGGCGCGCGGTCTGGGTTTCGGCCACATAGACCGTCTTGCCGTCGGGCGCCAGACCCACGCCGTTGGCGGTGAGCAGCGGGTAGACCACTTTGCGAACCGAGGAGCCATCGGCCCTGGCGTAATAAAGGCCGCCGCGGTCGATCTCGCGCAGGCGCGCTTTGCCGAGATCGGAGAAGTAGAAGCCGCCGTGCTGGTCGAAGACCAGGTCGTTCGGGCCACGCAGCGGCACGCCATCGACCTCGGTGTAGAGCACCTCGACCTTGCCGGTGTTCAGATCGACACGTTCGATGCGCCCGCCGGAATAGTCGGCCGGCTGCACGCCCGGGTACAGGACGCCGCCGCGATCGACCCATTCAAAGCCGCCGTTGTTGCAGACGTAGCAGAGACCGTCCGGGCCGATGGCCGCGCCGTTGGGTCCGCCGCCCAATTGCGCGATGATCTGTTTGCGCCCGTCTTTTGTGATGCGGGTGAGGGTCTGGCGGCGGATTTCCACCAGCACTACCGAACCATCGTCGAGGGCAATGGGACCTTCCGGGAACCAGAGGTCGTCGGCAACAATATGCGTCATGGGGCAGCTCCGCCAGCAATGGAATGCGCCCGAGTTTACGCGCAACCAGAGGTCAGCCCAGTTCCATGAATGACATCATCTTGCACCATTATCCGGTGTCGCCGTTCGCCGAGAAAATCCGTCTGATCCTGGGGGCCAAGGGCCTTGCCTGGCGTTCGGTATTGATCCCCTCGATCTTGCCCAAGCCCGACGTGATCGCCCTCACCGGCGGCTACCGGCGCACGCCGGTGCTGCAGATCGGCGCCGACATCTATTGCGACACGGCCCTGATCGCGCGGGTGCTCGATGCCCGTGCACCAGTCTTGCCGCTGTTCCCGGCCAGCCGTGTCGCCGGCCAGTCGGTCGCGGACCTGGCCGACTCGGAGTTGTTTGGCGCCGCGGTGGCCTATGTGTTCCAGCCGGCTGGCTTTGCATCGTTTTTCCAGGGAATGAACAAGGCGCAGATCGATGCCTTCATGGAAGATCGCAAGGCAATGCGCCTGCCGGGTGCTTCGCGCATGGCGCTGCCGGAAGCAGGCGGGCTGCTGCATCTGTGGCTGGCCCGCGTGAGTGCACACCTGGCCGACGGCGGCCCTTTCCTGCTCGCCGATGCGCCGACGATCGCTGATTTTTCGGTTTACCACTGCCTGTGGTTCGTCAAGCAGGCGCCAACGCTGGCCGGTGTGCTTGGTGAGTACGCAGGCGTTGCTGACTGGATGACACGGATGGCGGCCCTGGGGCATGGCCAGCCGCAGCCGATGGGCTCCGCGCAGGCGCTGACAGTGGCCAGCACCTGCGCGGCAGCTGATCTCACCGGTCACGAGTGGGTCGATTTCCACGGCTGCCAGGCCGGCGACGAGGTGGAGATCGAGCCCGCCGATTTCGGACTGAGCCCGGCACCGGTGCGCGGGCGGCTGGTGGTGTCGTCGGCACAGCGCTTGTCGCTGCGCCGGGTAGACGAGCGGGCCGGCGAGGTCGTGGTCCACTTCCCGCGCCGCGGCTATCGCCTCAAAAAATGCTGATGAGCTGATGAGCTGATGAGCTGATTGCCGATTGTCAATGAGGTGGCGGACACGGGCCGATGGGATCGGTTCATGTTTCCCTTGTCGATCGGTCAGGCCGAATGCTGTGGCGCTCGAACTCTGGCGTCAGCTCGATGAACTGGGCCTGCCGCTGGCCCGCGCGCCCGTCGGGCACGGCGCTCGATCCCGGCCGTGTGCTGCCCTTTGACCTGGCCTGCACGCGTGCCTACGCGGCGCTGATGGCAAAGGCCCGAACCACCAGGCTGGCCATTTCGAACACCGATGGCTATATCGCAGCCATCGCAGTCGCCAATGGGTTCGCGGTCGCCACCCGAGACACAAGCCCGTTCGAGGCAGCTGGCGCGGCTGTCATCAACCCATGGCAGGCGTGAGCGAGCGCAGCCTCAGGGGTATCTCACCATCGCCCATTCTTCGCGCCGGTCACAGCGGGTGCTCGGTGTGCCATCGAACAGACCTGATGAAGCCCGGCGCGCAGGCTGCACCTTGCTGACGCTCCTGAGATTGCCGGCCGCAGATCTGCCTTGCGGACCATAGGATCGATTCTTACCATGACTCCAATCGCATGCTGTTCGACAAATTCTCCGCCCGCTCGCTGCACCTTGCCAATCGCATGGTGATGGCACCAATGACACGCAATCGGGCGACGCCCGCGCACACGCCGGATGCGCTGATGGCCACGTACTACGGCCAGCGGGCCACC
>JAYVOV010000235.1:0-2013 GCA_043757735.1 Burkholderiaceae bacterium | reverse complement strand
GCTTCACCAGGACCCGTAGTGGCGCACGACGCCGCGCCAGAAGGCATCGCGTTCACGCGCCAGGCTGGTCTGCCCCGCTTCCGCTTTGCTGTCCGCCCCTGTCTGGACGATGACCAGCTGATTGCCCGGATCGATGAAGATCGACTGTCCATAGACGCCCAGCATGGCGAACCGGCGCCGCTCGCCGGGCAGGATCCAGAACTGATACCCATACCCATACCCGTATCGGGGCGTTGCCTTGCCGGGGCGAAACTGCGCCGGTCTCGGCGCCGACCTGCCAGCGATAGTCGGGTGCGCTCGGCGCCGAAGGCCGGCGCATCGGCTCGACGGCCGGCTGCAGCACGTTGGCCTTGCCGCCGTAGAGGCCGGGAATCTCGGCCTGATGCGTGAACGATCCCACACGCATCGATTCGTCGTAGAACCAGCTGCCTGGTCCGGCGGCGGTCATATCGGCTCCTGCTGCTGCGACGACAGTCGGGCCGGCCCGATCACGGGATCAGCGCCACTCTGCCGATCACTTCGCGCGAAGCGATCACGGCCAGCGCGTCTTGAAATTGCGCCATCGGGTAGGTCCGCCAGGTGTGCGGGCGCAGCAGGCCCTGAGCGCACCAGTCCAGCATTTCCGCGAACGCGGCATGCACGCGCGCCTCGGTGCCGGGCGCGGGCAAGACGCGCGCCCAGCCCACGTAGTAGCCCCAGTACAGCCCGATCACGGTGATGTTCTTCACCAGCAGGATGTTCGCCGGAATCTGTGGAATGCCGCCGCTGGCAAAGCCCATCGGAATGATCCGGCCCTCTGGCGCGATGCAGCGCAGCGATTCGTCGAACACCGAGCCGCCGACCGGATCGAAAATCACGTCGGCGCCGCGCCCGCGGGTGGCCTGGAGGACCGCGTCGCGGAACCCCCCCTTGCGAGGGTTGATCAGCACCTGCGCGCCGTGGTCGCGCGCGGCGGCGAGTTTTTCGTCCGATCCGGCGGTGGCGATCACCGTGGCGCCCAGACAGCGCGCGATCTCCACGGCGGCCAGGCCGCTGCCGCCGGCGGCACCGTGCACCAGCACCACCTCCCCGGGCTGCACCCCGGCCCGCCATTTCAGCGCCGCATAGGCGGTGGCGTAGATGGTTGGAAAGTGCACGGCTGCCTCGAAGCCGACCGCATCGGGCAGGGGATACACCGTGGTTGCGGGCACGACCACTTCCTGCGCAAACCCGCCTGACCGGGTGCCCGCGACCACCCGATCCCCGGGCTTCACATGGGTGACACCGGGTGCGCATTCGAGCACCACACCCGCCAGTTCGGTGCCCGGAATAAAAGGCAGCGGCGGGGTGTTCTGGTGCTTGCCTGCCAGCACCAGCTGGTTGGCGAAACTCACGCCGATCATCCGCACGCCGATGCGCACGCCGTGTTCGATCAGGGGGGGCGAGAGCATCTCCTCAACCTTCACCGCGTTCGCGCCTTCATGGGCACGGCAGACGACCGCTCGCATCATCGGGGTTCTCTCAGGTCGGAATTGATGGAAACGTTGGTTCAGAAAAGCGACCAGATCGGCCACCTTGCAGACTGCGCCGGCTTGAGCGAAGGTGTTGCTCCCGGCTTGAGAGTCCTCGAATGAACCGACGGCATCTGCTTGCCCTGCTGGGATTGTCGGCCGCGTCCGGCGGCCTGGGCGCCCAGACCGCCAGCGCCTGGCCGGCACGGCCGGTCAAGATGATCGTACCTTACGCGGCCGGCGCCGGCCGACGGCTATCAGGTGCTGGCTTTCTGGACCGGCGCCTGGGTGCCGGCCGGCACGCCCAAAGGCGTCATCGAACGGTTGGACACGGCGTGCAAGGCGGCCCATCGCGTGCCGGCGGTGCGCGAGCTCTACGAGACCAACGGCAACGAGGTCGTGCTCTCCGACAGCCCGGCCCAGTTCGCCGACTTCATGAAACGCGAAACCGACAAATGGGCCCGCATCGTCAAACGATCCCTCGGCGGCATCGATTTGGCTGATCACACTCAGCTACGCCGCC
>JAYVOV010000234.1:0-2014 GCA_043757735.1 Burkholderiaceae bacterium | reverse complement strand
CGTCGCCATTGGTCCAGCGAGCGCCACCGGATCGCGACGCAGTCAGAACAAAAGTATAGCGGCGACGGTGGCAAATGCGGGAAAAACGACGCCACTTGCGCGACATCCAACGCTTGGATGAAACGCCTCGAACGACTTCCTGGTGCGGCACGGCGCCCAGTGGCTGATAATCGCCATTCCCACCCGCCACCACAAACCTTGAGGGAGTCTGGCTTGGCCGAACTGGATTTTGTCGTACCCACGACGATCGACGATGCGCTTGCCGCACTCGGCGCTGCCGGCGCTGGCGCCAGAGTACTGGCGGGCGGAACCGATCTCATGGTGCAGATGCGCTCGGGCCGATCGACCCCGGCGCTCATCGTCGATCTGAAACGCATCCCCGACCTGATCGGCATCCAAGCTGACGACACGGGCTTCCTGATCGGCGCCGCCACACCGTGCGCGCTGATCGGCGCACACGCTGGCCTGGCTCGCGCCTGGCCAGGTGTGGTCGAGGCCGCGCGCCTGATCGGCTCGACTCAGGTGCAGGGGCGGGCCAGCCTGGGCGGCAACCTCTGCAATGCCTCCCCAGCAGCTGACAGCGTGCCGGCGCTGGTGGCGGCCGGGGCCACCTGCCTGATCGCGGGTCCCACGCAGCGGCGCGAGCTGGCGGTGGAAGCCATGCAATCGGGACCAGGGCGCAATGCGCTGCAACCGGGCGAACTGCTCATCGCCATTCGGCTGCCGCAGCGGTCGGCACGATCCGCAGATGCCTACCTGCGGCTGATTCCGCGCACCGAGATGGACATCGCGGTGGTCGGCGTGGGCGTCAGTCTGACGCTCGACGCCCAGGGTGTCGTCATCGCGGCACGCGTCGCGCTCGGCGCGGTGGCGCCCACCACACTGCTGGTCGACGACGCGGCGCAGGCGCTCATCGGGTCGCGGCTGGACGCGCCGGCGCTGACACGCCTGGAAGCGGCGGCGCGCGCCGCCTGCCGCCCCATCGACGACAAGCGCGGAACGGTTGCCTACCGCACCACCGTGGCCGGGGTACTGGCCCGGCGCGCGGCGCTGATCGCCTACGAAAGGGCAAGAGCATGAGCAAAGTACGGATATCGTCGATCGTCAACGGCGAGGCGGTCGAATTCCTGGGCGGCACCCGCCAGAGCCTGCTCGATGCCCTGCGTGACGAACTCGGCCTGACCGGCAGCAAAGAAGGCTGCGGCACCGGCGACTGTGGCGCCTGCTCGGTGATGCTCGACGGCGCACTGGTGTGTTCGTGCCTTGTGCTGGCGCCCGAGGCGCAGGATCGCCGCATCGAAACCATTGAAGGCATGGCGGTCAACGGCGTGATGCACCCGCTGCAGCAGCAGTTTCTGGAACACGCCGCGCTGCAATGCGGGTTCTGCACGCCGGGGCTGCTGGTGGCGGCCAAGGCTTTGCTCGAGCGCAACCCCGACCCCACCGAAACTGAGATCCGCTACTGGCTGGCCGGCAACCTGTGCCGCTGCACCGGCTACGACAAGATCGTGCGTGCAGTCCAGGACGCGGCCGCGCAGATGCGTCAAATGGAGGCAGTCAAATGAACGAGGTCGCGCAGAAATCGGCAGCAGTGGTGGCGCAGGCGCCCGCCAGGTCACCGGCGTTCAAGGTCGTCGGTCAACGACCGATCCGTCCAGATGGCGCCGACAAGGTCACCGGCCGGGCCAACTTCGGCGCCGATCTGCGCCTGCCCGGAATGCTCACCGGCCGCATCAAGCGCAGCCCGCACGCTCACGCGCGCATCCTGGGCATCGACACCACCGCAGCGCGTGCGCTGGCCGGTGTCAAAGCCATCGTCACCGGCGCCGACTTCGCCGAACTCGGCAATGAAGCCGTCGAACATGGCGAAGGCGCAGCCACCCTGCGCGACGTCGCGCTCAACTGCATGGCGCGCGACAAGGTCTTGTATGTCGGCCACGCGGTTGCCGCGGTCGCGGCAACGTCGCCGGAGATCGCACAGGCCGCACTGAATCTGATCGAGATCCGCTACGAG
>JAYVOV010000233.1:0-7347 GCA_043757735.1 Burkholderiaceae bacterium | reverse complement strand
CTGCAAGGTCTGCGGCACGGCGGTCACGTCGTGCTCGCCCCAGGCCAGCAGCACGTCGGCGGCGCAGTTCGCCAGCCCCGCCTGCAGGCCGCCCGCCCGCGAGATGTCCCTGCTGCGGAACCGCGTGCTCAGACAAGATGCCGTGTGAACCGCCAGCGCGAGATCGTCGATGCGGTCCAGGTCATGGAGCATGTGCAGCCCCAGGTTGTGGCGCATCACGCCAGCCAGCACCGCGGGATCGGGGTCGCGCAGGGCATCCTTCCAGCCGAGCAATTCGCCGCGCGGGCGACGCGGCCCACCATGACCAGCGGCGCCGAGCAGCGCCAGACGGCGCACGCCGCCACGCTGGCCCGCCATCTGCAGGGCCACCAGCGTGCCGAAAGAAAAGCCGACCACATCGAGCTCTGTCGAGGGGCCGACCAGCTTGTCCAGGGTGCCCGTGGTTGCCGCGACGAGTTCCGGCAGCAGGCTCGGCCCGGGCCCCGGCTTGTCGGAGTCGCCATAACCCGGCAGATCGGCAACCCAGAGCGTGAAACGCGCCGCCAGCGCGTCGATATTGCGAACCCAATGCCGCCAGCTGCCATGCCCGCCATGGAGCAGGACCAGAGGGGAGCCTTCGCCGAACTGCCGCCAGCAGACACGGCCGCCGTCGAAATCGACCTGGTGTCGGATGGCCCGGGCCTCGAGGCTCTCCAGGAGCCGCGCCGATGTTGATTGTTTGGAAGTCATGGCGGCATTTTAGCCGCCCGGGCCGCCCCGTCCCGGCGCCAGGTCGCCCGCCGCGGACGGGCGCTGTTGCCGGCGGAACGAAGCGCCACGCGCCGCACGCACATTCCCCTAGAATTGAACCGTCCGTCACTTTGGGGTCCGCGCGGCCCCGTTGCGACAACGTCGGGACCCGACGGCCGGTTCGGCCGCGCAGCGCCCGATCACATCGTCAGCCGTCTCCGATATCCAGGAAAGTCCTCGCATCATGCTGATTGGTTTTGTCCTGCTCTACCTCGCCGTCACCATCGCCATCGGCCTGTGGGCCGCCCGTCGCGTGCACAACGCGAAGGACTACCTGGTGGCCGGGCGCAGCCTGCCGCTCTACATCAACACCGCCACCGTTTTCGCCACCTGGTTCGGCGCGGAAACTGTGCTGTCGGTCTCGGCGACGTTCGCCAAAGACGGGCTGCGCGGCATACCCGCCGACCCCTTCGGCGCCTCATTTGCGCTGGTGTTTGTGGCCTTGCTGTTCGCGAAATCCTTCTACCGGATGGACCTGCTCACCATTGGCGACTTCTATCACAGGCGCTACGGCAAGCTGGTCGAGGTGATCACCAGCCTGGCGATCACCGCTTCATACCTGGGCTGGACTTCGGCGCAACTCACCGCGCTGGGTCTGGTGTTCTACGTGCTGACCGGCAACGCCCTGTCGCTCAACGAATGCATCATGATCGGCACGGCGGTGGTGGTCGTCTACACGATGTTCGGCGGCATGTGGTCGGTGGCGCTCACCGACCTCTTCCAGACGGTGATCATCATTGTCGGGCTGCTGCTCATCGCATGGCTGATCGGCGACATGGCAGGCGGCCCCGCGAACGTGATCGCGAAGGCGCACGCCGCGGGCAAGTTCGAGTTCTGGCCCAAGGGCGGCCTGGCCGAATGGCTGCCCTTCGCGGCGGCCTGGATGACGATGGCTCTGGGCTCGATTCCGCAGCAAGACGTGTTTCAGCGCGTGACCAGCGCCAAGGACGAACGCACCGCGGTGCGCGGCTCGCTGCTGGGCGCCGGCGCCTACTTCTGTTTTGCCTTCGTGCCGATGTTCATCGCCTATGCAGCGGTGGTCATCGACCCAAAATTCAGCGAGCTGTTCGCCTCTGAAGACGCACGCGAGGTTCAGCGGATATTGCCCGACCTCGTCTTGAGCCGGATGCCGATGTGGGCGCAGGTGGTGTTTTTTGGTGCGCTGCTCTCGGCCATCCTTTCCACCGCCAGCGGCGCGCTGCTCGCGCCGACCGCATTGTTCACCGAGAACGTGCTGCGCCCGTTCATGCCGCGCATCAGCGACCGGCGCTTCCTGCTCACCCTGCGGGTGGTTCTGGTGATCTTCTCCTGCGCGGCGCTGATGTTCGCGCTGAACTCGCGCAGCACCATGTACGAGATGGTCCAGAACGCCTACAAGGTCACGCTGGTCGGCGCGCTGGTGCCGCTGGCGGCAGGCATCTTCTGGCCGCGCGCAAGCGTCCAGGGCGCCTTGCTGTCAGTCTTTGCCGGGCTCTCCGTCTGGATAGCCTGCGAGGCCCATTTTGCGCAGGCGCTGGTGCCGCCTCAGCTCAACGGACTGATCGCCGCCTTGCTCGGCATGCTGGCGGGTTCGCTGCTGCCGCAGCTGATCACGGAGCGGCACAGCCCGGTGAAACACCCGAGCGGCACAGCCCGGTGAAACACCCGAGCAGCACAGCCCGGTAAAACACCCGGGCGTGGATCAGCGATCGGCCGCGGCCACGGCGACCCCGGCAAGCGCCCGGAAATCGTCAGAATAACCACGCACCATCTTGAGCAGATGGGCTCGCTGGCTGACGCTGGCCCTGGCGAGCATCTGCGCCGACAGCGCGTCGCTGCCGGCCATTGATGCGTCGATACGGGCGCGCCGGCGGGCCTCTTGCGGCGACCACATCGGCAGCAGGTAGTCACGCGCCAGGGCAGTGGCTTCACGGTGCGCGGGCTTTTCCTTCGCCAGCTTGCGCAGCAAGGCGACCAGCGCCTTGTGGCGCTGCTCGCGCTCGGCCAGCCAGACCTCTTCGCTGGCTGGCAGGGCCGCCGCCAGGCCGCGCAGTTCGCGCTCCTGGGCGCTGTCGAGGCTGCCCAGAAACATCTCAGCACGTTTGACCACCCGGTCGGCCCGCGCCTGATCACGCGCCTTGGGCGAATCGGGCAGCGACTTTTCGCGGTATTCGTCGTTGGATTCTTCGAGGCGCTTGCGCAGACGCTCGATCTGCTCAGGCCGCAGGGTGACGGCCAGTTCCGCGAGGCCGGGGGCGAGCTTCTCGGCCAGCGGTATCCAGGCCTCGCCGATGCGGTCGCGCCAGCGCGCGATCAGCACCGCGTCGACCGCACCAGCCGTCGGTCGCGCCGGATCGCCGACGCGCACCTGCTCCTCGACCTGGGCCAGGAAAGCGACGTATTTAGGCAGCTGCGCGCGCCGGTGCCAGCGGTGAAGTTCATCGATATGGCGCGAGACAATGACGCGCTGATCATCGTCGAGCGAGAAATAGCGCTCGATCTGCCAGTGCGACCAGGTCGGCAGCGCGTCGTAGCCGAATCGTGTCAGCGTGCAGCTCGTTGCCACCAGGCAACTGGCGACGAGCGGTGCCCAGAGCCGTAATCCGTGCATGTTAAAATTTCCGACAAGCTTTAAAATAGCACTCAAGTATTTGATAAACAAGGTAAAAATGAACGTTGTCATCCTCGCCGCCGGCATGGGGAAGCGCATGCGCTCCAACCTGCCGAAAGTGCTGCACCCCATCGCAGGGCGGCCGTTACTGGGACATGTGCTCGATCTTGCGCGCAGCTTATCGCCGAAGCGGCTGATCGTGGTCTATGGCCATGGCGGCGAACAGGTCCCCGCCCTGATGGCGGCCGACGACATCACCTGGGCACGGCAGATGCCGCAGCTGGGCACCGGCCACGCGGTGATGCAGGCAGCGCCCTGGCTGGACGAAACTGTGCCCACGCTCATCCTGTACGGCGACGTGCCCCTGACCACCGGCGCAACGCTGGCGCGCCTGTGCAAGGCCGCGCGTCCGGCTGCCGATGGCGCTGATGGCGCGCAGGTCGCGCAGGTCGCGCAGGTCGCGATCCTCACAGTGCTGCTCGACGACCCCAGCGGCTACGGGCGCATCGTGCGCGAAGACGGCCGCATCGTGCGCATCGTCGAACATAAAGATGCCGACGAGGCCACCCGCGCCGTGCGCGAGATCAACACCGGCATCATGGTGGTGCCCACCGGGCCATTGAAAGACTGGCTCAAGGCGCTGTCCAACCACAACGCCCAGAAGGAGTATTACCTTACCGACGTGATCGCGCAGGCAGTGGCCGCCGGCGTGCCGGTGACCAGTACGCAGCCCGACGCCGAATGGGAAACCCTGGGCGTCAACAGCAAGGTTCAACTCGCCGAACTCGAGCGGATTCATCAGCGCAATCTGGCCAATGCCCTGCTGGAGGACGGCGTCACCCTGATCGACCCCGCACGCATCGACGTACGCGGCAGCCTGCGCTGCGGGCGCGACGTCAGCATCGACGTCAACTGCGTGTTCGAGGGCGACGTCACCCTGGGCGACAACGCCAGCATCGGCGCCAACTGCGTGCTGCGCCACGCTCATATCGAAGCCGGCGCGCACATCCTGCCGTTCACCCACATCGACGGCGCCCGTGTCGGGCCGGGATCGCACATCGGCCCCTTCGCCCGGCTGCGGCCAGGCACCGAACTGGCCAACGACGTCCATGTCGGCAACTTCGTCGAGATGAAAAACGCCAAACTCGATTCGCATGCCAAGGCCAGCCACCTGGCGTACATCGGCGATGCGGTAGTTGGCAAACGGGTCAACATCGGCGCCGGCACCATCACCTGCAACTACGACGGTGCCAACAAATACCAGACCGTGATCGAAGACGATGCTTTCATCGGCAGTGACACGCAGCTGGTCGCGCCGGTGACGGTGGGCAAAGGCGCCACGCTGGGTGCGGGCACCACGCTCACCCGAAATGCGCCGCCCGGCAAGCTGACTATTTCGCGGGCCAGGCAGATCACCATTGAAAACTGGCAGCGCCCCGTCAAGAAACCCAAGGGATAGAAATTCTATGTGTGGCATCGTCGGCGCCGTGGCGCAACGCAATGTGGTCCCGATCCTGATCGAGGGGCTGCGCAAGCTCGAATACCGCGGCTATGACTCCGCCGGCATCGCCATCCTGAATGGCGCGATGGAGCGCGTGCGCTCGGTCGGCCGGGTGGCCGAACTGCAGGCGCGCGCCACCCAGGTCGGTGCAGACGCGCCCACCGGGATCGCCCATACGCGCTGGGCCACGCACGGCGGCGTCACCGAAGTCAACGCCCATCCGCACGCCTCGCTCAGCGTCGAGGGCGAGGTATCCGTGGTGCACAACGGCATCATCGAGAACCACGAGGCGCTGCGCCGCCAGCTCAAGGCCAAGGGCTACACCTTCGACTCGCAGACCGACACCGAAGTGATCGCACACCTGCTGCACTCGCTGGTGGTCTCGGGACTGCGCCTGTTCGACGCGGTCAAGCAGGCGGTGCGCCAGCTCGAAGGCGCCTATGCGATCGCCGCGATCAGCAGCCGCGAACCCCACACCGTCGTGGGCTCGCGCCGCGGCTCGCCGCTGCTGCTGGGCGTGGGCAAGGGCGGCACCGGTCTGGGCGAAAATTTCCTGGCATCAGACGCCTCAGCCCTGCTGCAGGTGACCAGGTTCGTGGCCTACCTGGAAGAAGGCGACGTGGTCGAGATCCGCCTGGACGGCTACACAGTGGTCGATCACGACGGCAAGACTGCGCAGCGACCGGTGGTCGAGAGCCAGTTGAGCGCCGACTCGATCGAACTGGGCAAATACGCCCACTACATGCAAAAAGAAATCTTCGAGCAACCCGGCGCCATCGCCAACACGCTCGAGATGGTCACCAGCAGCTCGGCGCTGTCGGCTGGCCTGTTCGGCGCCGATGCCGAGGACATCTTCGCCAAGACAAAGCAAGTGCTCATCCTGGCCTGCGGCACCAGCTTTCACGCCGGTCTGGTGGCCAAGTACTGGATCGAAAGCGTTGCCAAAGTGCCGGTGTCGGTGGAAATCGCCAGCGAATACCGCTATCGCGATTCAGTGCCGTTGCCCGACACCCTGGTGATGACGATTTCGCAATCGGGCGAGACCATCGACACCCTCTCGGCCCTGCAGCACGCGCAGGCGCAGGGCATGACCGATACCCTGACCATCTGCAACGTGCCGGAGTCGGCGCTCATCCGCGCCTCGAAGCTGCGCTTTCTCACCCGCGCGGGCCCGGAAATCGGCGTGGCCTCGACCAAGGCTTTCACCACCCAGCTGGCGGCGCTGTTTGTGCTGACGCTGGTGCTGGCCAAACAGCGCGGCAAGCTCTCGCCCGAGCGCGAGCACGAACTGCTGGCGCAGCTGCGCCACCTGCCGGCGGCCCTGAACAAGGTGCTGGAGTGCGAACCCGTAGTGCGCCACTGGGCCCACCGTTTCGCCACCAAAGACCACGCGCTCTTCCTGGGTCGCGGCGTGCACTTTCCGATCGCCATGGAAGGCGCGCTCAAGCTCAAGGAAGTCACCTACATCCACGCCGAGGCGTATGCCGCCGGCGAACTCAAGCACGGCCCGCTGGCCTTGGTCACCGCGCAGATGCCGGTGGTCACCATCGCGCCGAACGACGCGATGCTCGAAAAGCTGAAGAGCAACATGCAGGAAGTGCGCGCCCGCGGCGGTGAGCTGTACGTCTTCGCCGACAGCGACACCCGCATCGAAAGCGGCCCCGGGGTGCACGTGATCCGCATGCCCGAGCACTACGGTGCCCTGAGTCCGATCCTGCATGTGGTGCCGCTGCAATTGCTGGCGTACCACACGGCCTGTGCGCGCGGCACCGATGTTGACAAGCCGCGCAACCTGGCGAAATCGGTCACGGTGGAGTGACTTGGCAGGCCCAGCGACTTTCTGCAATTGACTGCGAAGCCGTATCAGGCCCGTGCCACCCCGATCGTCAGGCAATTGCGGCCGTCGCGGCGCTCGTAGGTGGCCGATTTCGCGAAGCTGCGCACGAGGACCAGGCCCAGGCCGCCGACAGGCGCGTCGTCGATCGATCTCGGCGGCCGCGGCGCAAGGGCTTGCAAGGGATCGAAGGCCACGCCGCTGTCCTCGAAATGCAGCATGACTTCGTCGGCCTCGACCCGCACGGTCAATTCGATTGGGGGGGCGGCAGGGTCGGCGCGGGCGTACTTGAATTGATTGGTCAGGACTTCTTCGAGTACCAGCTCGATGGCATAGACCGCCCGTGCGCTGGGTGACAAAGGCGCCAGAAACTCGAGCACCGCCAGGCGCAGGGTCTCGAGGGCCGCGCTGCCGTTGACCGGGCGCAGCCGCAGGGATGCGCCGCTCGCGCTCACGCCGATGCCGATGGTGTCAGGCCGAGAGCCGGTCGAGCGCCTGCCGCTCGGTGGCGACGATCGGGATGATCTGGTCCAGTGCGGCCTGGTCGAGCGCGTTGGCCACCAGCTCCTGGGCCCCAAACAACACCAGCGTCGCGCCCTTCTGCCGGAGCCCGCGGGCGCTCGCGATCAGCAG
>JAYVOV010000232.1:0-2019 GCA_043757735.1 Burkholderiaceae bacterium | reverse complement strand
GCCGCAGGCTGGCCTGGAAATGGGAACCGCTGGCGCGTCCACCGCGGGTGTCGGCTGGCGATTTTCCACCCCCGACCGGCTGCCGATGATCGGCGAATTGGCCGATCCAGACCGGGTAGCCCGAAGCCGCGATGCCCTGGCACGCAACGATCGGCTGGCGCTGCCGATGCAGCCGGGTCTGTATGGGCATTTCGCGCTCGGATCGCGTGGTCTGCTGTGGGCAACGCTGGGTGCAGAATTGCTCGCCGCGATGATCGACGGTGGATTGCCGCCGCTGGAGGCCGATCTTGCCCAGGCGCTCGACCCGTCTCGGTTCGTGCGGCAGCGTTTGCGCCGGGGCCTGCCGATCTAGTGAGCCTGCCGCAGTTGAATCCTGGGCGCCTGTCGGCCGCGGGACCTGTCAACCGCGGCACCCGGACCGCCATTCGTCAAGGAGCGCCCGACGCTTTCCCCCTCGGATACACTGGCGCCTGCCCCAACCCTTCGGGAAATTGCCCCCATGACCGGCCCAGTGAAGCCAATCCGCTACGACTGCAGCAAATGTCCTGGCTATTGCTGCAGCTACCCGCGCATCGAGGTCAAAGCGGCCGACGTCAAGCGCCTCGCCAAGCACTTCGAGCTGACGCTCGAGCAGGCTCAAAGACGCTTCACCCGGATCTACAAAGCAGACGGGGTCAGCGAACGGATCCTTCGACATCAGAAGGACGAGGTCTATGGGTCGGTCTGCCGATTCTTCGACACCACGCAACGCCGCTGCACCATCTACACCGCGCGGCCCGCGGTGTGCCGGCAATACCCCAACGGATCGCGCTGCGGCTATTACGAATTCATCCAGTTCGAACGCAAGCACCAAGATGACCCGGATTTCATCCCCTCCGCCTGAACACCACCAATCATGCCCCTTTCGTTTCCCCTGATCCTGGGCACGCCGCTGTCCGCCAGTGCCATTCGCGTCATGCTGCTCGGCGCCGGTGAACTCGGCAAGGAAGTCATCATCGCCCTGCAGCGACTCGGCGTCGAAGTGATAGCGGTCGACCGCTATCCCAACGCACCCGGCCACCAGGTGGCGCACCGCCATCACGTCATCGACATGACCGACGCCGCGGCGCTGCGCGCGCTGATCGAGCACGAACGCCCTCACCTGGTCGTGCCCGAGATCGAAGCGATCGCCACCCCCCTGCTGATCGAAATCGAACGCGAGCAGCTCACGACCATCATTCCCACCGCGCGGGCGGCATCGCTCACCATGAACCGCGAAGGCATCCGTCGCCTGGCGGGCGAAGAACTCGGCCTGGCCACTTCGCCCTATCGGTTCGCCAGCAGCCTGGGGGAAATGCGCGAGGCAATCCTGGGCACCGCGCAAACGCCTGGCATTGGCTTCCCCTGCGTGATCAAGCCGGTCATGTCGTCGTCCGGCAAAGGCCAGTCGAAGATCGATGGCCCCGATGAAATCACGGCGGCCTGGGACTACGCCGCTTCAGGCGGACGGGTCGATGCCGGCCGGGTGATTATCGAAGGCTTCATCCGCTTCGAGTACGAGATCACCCTGCTGACGGTGCGCGCACGCGCCGCGGATGGATCCATCCAGACGCATTTCTGCGAGCCGATCGGCCATCTGCAGGTCGCCGGCGATTATGTTGAAAGCTGGCAGCCGCAGCCAATGTCACGAGTTGCTCTGGCCGACGCGCAGGCGATCGCGCACAAGGTGACCGAGAGCCTGGGTGGTTGCGGGTTGTTCGGGGTTGAGCTGTTCGTCACGGGCGATCAGGTCTGGTTCTCGGAAGTCAGCCCGCGCCCGCACGATACCGGCATGGTCACGATGACTACCCAGCATCAGTCGGAGTTCGAACTCCACGCGCGCGCAATCCTTGGCCTGCCTGTCGACGTGTCGCTGCGCTCGCCGGGCGCCAGTGCAGTGATTTATGGCGGCGTGCAGGCGCGCAACCTGGTTTTCGAGGGCGTAGCCGAAGCCTTGTCGGTGCCGCAGTCCGATCTGCGCCTGTTCGGCAAACCCGAGGC
>JAYVOV010000231.1:0-7371 GCA_043757735.1 Burkholderiaceae bacterium | reverse complement strand
CGCTCAGCTCGCTGTTCGCGAGCGCGCGAACCGCTCCCAAGACCTTTTCAGGGTCAGTGCCCTCGGGCATCGAAAAGATCAACGACACCGATGACACGGTGGGACGCGACCGCCATTGGAGCGTGTCGCTCCACTCCTCGGCGCGCTCTGCGATGTCTTCCTTGCTTGTCAGCAATTCGCCGTCGCGGGTCTCGATGTCGATCTCGCCATTGCGTCCGATATAGTCGAGATGCGCCTTGACGTGGCTGCCACCTTTCTGCCGCCCCGTCACTTTCACCACGACCTCGGGCGCACCACGGACGATCCGCGCGAGTTTGGCGCGGGCACTCTTGCCGTCAGCAACGCCATAACTGGCATAGAGCGGGGGACGCGGAACGGCTTCGGGATCATGAATATAGCGCACCCGGAACGCCGGCCTGGTCGCCTCCCAAAGGGCCGTTTCCAAACTCATCAGTCGGCGACCGCCCAATAGCTCGTGTCGCAGCGCATGGCTTCGCCGACCGCCGCGATCTGCTCGGACACCTCCATCCGCATGTCGGCAATCTGTTGAAGCTTGCCCTCGATCTGCTTGTCACCGTCCTCCAACATGCTCGCGTTCGCCGCCTTCATCGCCTGGTTGAGATTGCGGCCGATACGCAGCAACTGCATCCGGATGGGCGCAAGCTCGGCGATCAAGCCATCGTCGACACGGGACTTCAGACCGAGGTGCCGCCGAACGAGCGCCTTGATCCAGCCCGAGCGGTCGGTGGAACGCTGCGTCGCGCGGTGTTCAAGGACGGCGTTTTCGACATCGGTGAAACGCAAGGACACCCGATTAGTCGCCATGCTTTCGCGCCGCTGGACACGCGGCGCATCGGTATTGGCGAAGGCTGCCTGCTCGACCAACTGCCGCAAAACCACACTCCGCCCGCCCCGTCCTTCGGCGAAAGCATCGAAGGCCGCGAGCGTCGCGGCGTCGATCCGCGCCGTCAGCATGGTCATTTTAGAACCGGGTGTGTCGTCATGTCATTCGTTTTCCTATGGGCACCATTGGACAACGTAATACAAAACACGCCGTATAGCTTATCCTGCAATAACACAAACCCCAACCTACCTCTTCAATCAAACCAAATTAGGGCGAGCGCCAGGTCGCAGCCTTCAGTCAGGAAGAGAGAAATAAAGCGGCGCGATTTAACATCGACGCCACCGCAAACATCGGTGGCGCTAGCAGGGGCTTTGCCCCTGCCGCCGCTGTCGGGAGGCGGCCAAGAATAGGCCGAACCAATTTGAGCCGGTCACCCTAGCAAATCGGCGCGGGCAATTCGCAGGTGAGCGCGGCAGCGCCGGGATCGACAGCACGATTAGCATCGCCGGCCACTGCTCTTTGACCCTGGCCTGCCCGACCTGCCCGACCTGCCCGACCTGTCCGATCTGCCCGACCTGCGCGACCTGTCCGATCTGCCCGACCTGCCCGACGTGATCGTCAGCACCTTCGGCTGCGAGCTCCCCGATCGGCTGCGCGCCTGTCTCGCGCTCGGGCCAAAGCGCCCGTCATGGATTCACCTCGAATACCTCAGTGCCGAGACCTGGGTGGACGGCTGCCATGGGCTTGCCGCAATCAAGTCGGCGGACCGCTCGCGCGAATTCTTTTTCTATCCGGGCTTTCGCGCCGCTACCGGCGGGTTGCTGCGCGAGCAGAACCTGCTGACGGCTCGCGACGCGTTCCTGGCCGGCCGTTCGGCGTCCAACTGGTGGCGCGCCCGCGGGCTGCCCGAATCGGTCGCTCTGCGGGTGTCGATCTTCTGCTATTCCGATGCCCCACTGCGCGCGCTGCTCGAGGCGATGGCGCAGGCCCCGGAACCCAGCCTCGCACTGGTTCCAGTGGGTGTCTGCGGGGAGCAGGTGGCGCAGTTTCTGGCCAGCCGGTCGCCCGCATCGGCGCTGCCAATCCAAAATCCGAGCAACGGGTTAGCGCTCTGGCGGGCAGGTCGCCTGACACTGGCCCGTCTGCCGATGCTGCCGATCGACGAATACGACCATCTGCTGTGGCAATGCGACCTGAACTTCGTGCGCGGCGAGGACTCCTGGGTGCGCGCGCTGTGGGCAGGCAAGCCCATGATATGGCAGCCCTATCGGCAGACCGACGACACCCATCAGATCAAGCTGGCGGCCTTCCTCGACTGGCAGAAAACACGGCTGCCCGGCATCACGTCGAGTGCCTGGAAACGGCTCGCCGGCATGAGTCACGCCTGGAGCACGGGCACCGATCCGGCGCCCGAATGGCAGGCTTTTCGCGATCAACTGCCGACGCTGGCCGCCCCGTTCGAGCGGCTGGCTCATGCGCACAGTGCGGAGCCCGGTCTGGCCGAAAAATTGGTCGAATTCTGCCGATCCAAGCTATAATCCAAAGCTTTTTTCTTAGCCCTGGCAGATGTGCCGGGTGCCCAGTGTTTGAAGGATTTCTTATGAAGCTCGCCTCAGAACTGCGTGTCGGCAACGTGATCATGAACGGCAAGGAGCCGATGGTCGTTCTACGGGCCGAATACAACAAATCGGGCCGTAACGCCGCGGTCGTCAAGCTCAAGCTGAAAAACCTGCTGAACAACTCCGGCACGGAGACTGTTTGCAAGGCAGACGAAAAATACGACGTGCTGATGCTCGACAAGCGCGAAGTCACCTATTCCTACTTCGCAGACCCGCTGTATGTGTTCATGGACAGCGAGTACAACCAGTTCGAGGTCGAGGCCGAGTCGATGGGCGATGCCGTGCAGTATCTCGACGACGGGATGCCCTGCGAGGTCACCTTCTATGAAGGCCGCGCCATTTCGGTCGAGATGCCCAACAGCGTGGTGCGCGAGGTCGAATACACCGAACCCGCTGTCAAGGGCGACACCTCGGGCAAGGTCATGAAGCCGGCGCGTATCAAGCCCACCGGGTTCGAGCTGCCCGTGCCCGCTTTTGTCGAAATCGGCGACAAGATCGAAATCGACACCCGCACCGCCGAATACCGCAGTCGCGTCAAAGGCTGACCAGGCCGAAGGGCAGCGTGTGCCCGCAGGCGCACTCTGCGTCTGCGGCTCCCGGGCACGCAGGGTGCACGGACACCACCGCGCCAGCCCCGATCAGCGCAAGCGCTCACCGCGGTGCAATTGACGTGTCACGGTTTCGCGCAGCGACTGCAGGCTCACCGGCTTGACCAGGTAGCTGTTGCAGCCCGCCAGCGCCCCTCGCGCCAGATCGAACGGCGATGAACGGCTGGTCAGGATCACGACCGGCATCGGCCGCAAGAGGCGGTTGCGCTTGATCTCACGGGTCAGCTGATAGCCGTCCATTTCCGGCATGACCACATCGACGAAAACCAGTTCGTAGCGCCGTGTCGCCAGTGTGTCAAGGGCCTCGCTGGCCGAACTGACGCCTTCGCTGTCCAGCCCCATGCGGTGCAGCGCGATGGCCAGCTGCCGGCGCACCGTTGGACTGTCGTCGACGACCAGCACCCGCGGCCGACGCGTCGGCACCTGGGTGATGGTGTCTTGCTCCGCCCCGCCCGGCTGCGTGGCCGGCGCCGGGTCCGCGATCCGCCGACGACCCGCTGGGGGCGCATTCTGGCGTCGCTCGGCGGTGTGCGCCAGCAAACGCTCTTCGACCACCTGGTTCAGGATGTTCAGCAGATTCATGGTGAACGTGGTCTGCAGCAGATCGTCGTGACCGCGGACCGCGTCATTGCGGCGCCCCACCCGAACGACAGGCCTGGCCTGAGGCAGCCGGCGCAGCGTATTGGCTACTTCGGGCCCGCCGCGAGCGGTCATATCGACCATCGCGATGTCGTACTCGCCGGGACCGCGAGCCTGCGACAGCTCGAACCGATATCGGTTGTGGCGGGCGTGGCGCAGAACGATTTCCATCAGCCGTTGCAGTTTGTGGCCCAAACCGAAATCAGCCACCCGGAAATAAGGCCGCGGATCCAGAGCGGCGCCTCCAGGATGACCCATCTCGGTCACGCCCCAACTCGCGCGCAGGTGCTGCGGGAACGACATGCTCGGTGATCTCCTCATGGCGTTCCGGTTACAAAGACCGGACGCCTGTGCCAGACACTATCTGCGGTCACCCTGGTGTTGGCAAGTCAGTTGTCGCAAAAAAGCCTTGAATGTCTGTGACTTACCGTTGAAATCTGAGATTGAAGATCAAGTTGTTTCGAGCAACTGAAGCTCATTGTCGGCTGCAAAGCTGCGCAGAAATTTGTACGCCATGGGCTCTAAATGGTGAATGCGCACATCGACGCGAACGCACTTTGCCCCCTCGTGCAGGCCGGGCGTCACGTAAGGTGAGTAGGTGAGATGGGCCTGCAGGCCACCGCCGGGAGGCCGAAACGACGACATCACCCCACACAGTCGCTCGGCCCAGTCGCTGGGCCGAAAAGGGCGGCCCTGTCGGGTCACCCCGAGAATGGTGAAGGAGCAGACCGTGCTGGGTGGGGTCATGGCGGGTCGAATTATAGCCGGCCGAACTTGACACCCGACCCCGATGCCCCGGAGGGCCGATGACGGCTCGCGGGCGACAGCAAGGTGTTGCGCGACGTTCCTCAGTACGACGCTTTCACCTACAATCGCTGCCAGGATGGGCTTGCTCCCTTCCCGATGTCGGCTTGCTCCCTTCCCGATGTCATGACGGCGGCGCGGGCCGCCGTTATTGTTTTATGCAACGCATACGCCACCGGGTTTGTGCAGCGCATGCGCCTCGGGTCCTGACAGTCACACACACCACAGACCCGCCTTTCATCCTTTCGAACCGGAGACCAAGATGGCCGCCTCTTCGCCCCTGATGTCCAACTATGGTCCACAGTCGATCGCCTTCACTCACGGCGACGGCGTCTGGCTCTTCGATACGCAGGGCCGCCGCTACCTCGACTGTCTGGCGGGTATCGCTGTCAACACGCTGGGGCACAACCATCCCACCCTCGTGCCAGCGCTGCAGGAGCAAGTGGCGCGCATGATGCACTGCTCGAACCTGTTCATCGTGCCCTTGCAGCATGAACTGGCGTCCCGGCTGGTGCAGGTCTCCGGCATGACGAACGTGTTCTTCTGCAATTCCGGTCTCGAAGCCAACGAAGCGGCGATCAAGATCGCGCGCAAGTATGGCCACGACCGCGGCATCGATGCGCCCGAGATCGTTGTCTACGAAAAGGCCTTCCACGGCCGCTCGCTCGCGACGCTGTCGGCAACCGGCAACAGCAAGGTGCAAAAAGGCTTCGAGCCGCTGGTGACCGGATTTCCGCGCGTGGCACTCAATGACATCGACGGCCTGCGCAAGGTCGTCGCCGAGCGGCCCGGTGTGGTCGCGGTCTTTCTGGAGGCAATTCAAGGCGAGGGCGGCATTCAGCCGGCAAACGTCGAATACCTGCAGGCAGTGCGCCAGTTGTGCGACAAGCACGAACTGCTGCTCATGATCGACGAAGTGCAGTGCGGCACCGGCCGGACCGGCAAATGGTTCGCCCACCAGTGGGCCGGCATCGTGCCCGACGTGATGCCGCTGGCCAAAGGTCTGGCCTCGGGCGTACCGGTGGGCGCGGTCGTCGCCCATGGCGCCGCCGCGGAAGTGTTTCAGCCCGGCAACCACGGCTCGACCTTTGGCGGCAATCCGCTGGCAATGCGCGCCGGCCTCGTCACCATGCAGGTCATGGAGCGTGACGATCTGCTGGGCAACGCCACCCGCATCGGCGACTACCTCGTGCAGTGCCTGCAGCGCGAGATCGGTGCACTGCCCGGCGTGCTCCAGATCCGCGGGCGCGGCCTGATGCTGGGCATCGAACTCGACCGGCCCTGCGGCGCGCTGGTCCAGCAGTGCCTCGACGCGGGCGTCGTGCTCAACGTCACCGCCGACACCGTCATCCGCCTGCTGCCGCCCCTGATCTTTCAGCGCGAACATGTCGATCATCTGGTGGGCGTCCTGGCGCCGCTGGTGCGCGCGCATCTGGCGCGCACGCCGACCGCGGCATAAGGCCGCGCGGCCCCCGACTGCCGCCGGTGTGGCGGTCCCCCTTCGAATCTGAGTTCATCATGTCGAACAAGCACTTCCTGCAGTTCCGCGATCTGGCCGCCGACGAGATCAACTATCTGTTCGACCGCACCCGCGTGATCAAGGACCGGTTCAAGCGCTACGAGCCCTATCACCCGCTGAGCGACCGCACACTGGTGATGATCTTCGAGAAGGCCAGCACCCGCACCCGCCTGTCATTTGAGGCGGGCATGCATCAGCTGGGCGGTTCGGCCATCTATCTGAACACCCGCGACTCGCAACTGGGTCGCGGCGAACCCGTCGAAGACGCAGCGCAGGTCATCTCGCGCATGTGCGACATGGTCATGATCCGGACCTACGAACAAAGCATCATCGAGCGCTTTGCGGCGAACTCTCGCGTGCCGGTCATCAACGGCCTCACCAATGAGTACCACCCCTGCCAGATCCTCGCCGACGTCTTCACCTTCATCGAACATCGCGGATCGATCAAGGGGCGCACGATCGCCTGGATCGGCGATTCCAACAACATGCTCTACACCTGGCTGCAGGCGGCCGAACTCCTCGACTTCAAAGTGCATGCGTCGAGTCCTCCGGGATATGAAGTCGATGCGTTGCAGGCGGGATCTTCTGCCACCCGGTTGCGTGCATTTGCCAACCCGATCGAAGCCGCACGCGACGCCGACCTGGTCACCACCGACGTCTGGACCAGCATGGGGTTCGAGTCCCAGAACGACGAGCGCGCCAAAGCCTTCGCCGACTGGTGTGTCGACGAAGACATGATGAAAGCGGCGCGCAGCGACGCCTTGTTCATGCACTGCCTGCCCGCCCATCGCGGCGAAGAGGTGGCCGCCGCGGTGATCGATGGCCCGCGTTCGGTTGTGTGGGACGAGGCCGAGAACCGGCTGCATACCCAAAAAGCACTGATGGAATATCTGCTGTTGGGACGGCTCTGAATCGACTGCAAAACGCCTGTTATCTGTCAATGACCTGACAGTCGAAATCAGCACTGCTTCGACAGTCACAGCAAGCCCCTACCGCTCAAAGCACTTCTTCTCAGGCCGCTCCCCGGCTCACTACAATTCGCCCCGGGGAGACAAGCAATATGGGACGCAGGCTGATCACGGGAGAGATCGAACGGCTCGCCTGGCAATCGCCAGGTGAACCTGAAATCGCGCTGTTCGCGGTCTACGCGGCAGCCGGAGATCGCAACGCGTCGGCACTGCGCCGTGTGCTGCAGCTGCCGGTATCACCGCGCACCTGGCACCGGGTCTTTCCTTACCTGCCGCGCGAGATCTGCGCCGATGGCTCGCTGATCCTGTGGCACCCGGACCCTCAGGGCTGGCAGCTCGCGCTCGATCGCGTCCACGCCGGTCTGCCGCT
>JAYVOV010000230.1:0-2023 GCA_043757735.1 Burkholderiaceae bacterium | reverse complement strand
GAGCGGGCAAAATCGAGCGGCAGCCCGCTGACGCTGGCGCTGATCGACGTCGATGACTTCAAGCGGCTCAACGATGCGCTTGGCCACAAGGCGGGTGACGAGGCGCTTCGCCATCTTGCCGATGTGCTCAAGCAGAAGCTTCGTCCAACTGATGCCGTCGCGCGCTACGGTGGCGAAGAGTTCGTGATTATGCTGCCGGCGGCCAGCGCCGCCGATGCTATGGCCACGGTCGGGCGGCTGCAGCGCGATCTGACCACCCATGTCTTCATGCATGACAGCAGGCGGACCTTCATCACTTTTTCAGCAGGCATCACGCAGGTGATTGGCGACGAGTCCTTGTCCGCCGCAATTGGCCGTGCCGACGAGGCTATGTATCGCGCCAAGCGTGAGGGCAAGAACTGTGTGCGCCTGGCCTGATGCGGGGTTGCGCAATTCAGGCGAGCGGCCCCAGATCGATCAGCTGATTGCGCACCGCGTAGGTTGCCAGTTCGGCATTGCTCGAGAGTTTGAGCTTCTCGAGCACCCGGGCCCGGTAGACGCTGACGGTCTTGGGCGAGAGCGACAGCCGCTCGGCAATCTCCGAGAGCTTGTGGCCTTCGGCGATCAAGACGAGCGTCTGCATCTCACGGTCGGAGAGTTGGGCGTGGGCGCTGCCCGAACGGGTGGTGACGTTGTCGGCGAGCGCCTGCGCGATCTCGGGCGTCACGTACTTGCGTCCGGTCGCCACAGTTCGGACTGCTTTGATGATCGTCTGGGGGTCGACAGCCTTGTTAAGGTAGGCCATCGCGCCGGCTTTGAGCGCACGAATGCCGTACTGATCTTCCGGATAGGTGGACAGGACGACGATTCGGACCGGCTGGTCTTCGTCGATCATGGTTCGAAGAACGTCGATGCCGCTGCGTCCGGGAAGATTGACGTCGAGCAGCATCACGTCGCAGGTGGTCTGGCGCAGCAAGGCGCGCAGTTCGCCGTAGTCGGCCGCCTCGCCGACCACTTCGATGTCGCCGGTTTCGGCAAGGGTCTCGCGCAATCCGCGTCGAACCAGCGCGTGATCGTCGACGACGATGACCCGGATCATGGCGCGTCGTCCGGGCGCGCGGGGGCCAGGGGTACGCTGAGCAGCAGCGCAGCGCCCCCTTTGCCGAGCGAGACCTCGAGCCATCCGCCCGCCGCTCTGGCCCGTTCGGCCAGACCGCGCAGGCCGAAGGAGTGCTGCTTTTCCAGATCGGCCGCGGCGATGCCGTGGCCGTCGTCATGAATTTCCAGCGAGAGCATCGCTTCGCTGACCACGATATCGACAGCTACCGTCGCTGCGCCTGAGTGCTTGACGACATTGGTCAGCGATTCCTGGAGGGTTCGGTAAACGGTCATCGCGGCGTCGTCGGTGAGATCGATCTGATCAGTGTTGGTCCGAAAGCGGGTGACGAGGCCGCTGCGCTTGCGGAACTGCGCCAGCTGCCACTCGATGGCAGGGACGATGCCGGCATCGAGCACCGGAGGGCGCAGGCTGCGCACGATGTTCTGGCTGGCCTGCTGGGCCAGACCGAGCGTTTCGAGTGCCTGGCATGCGCGTTGCACCGTTGCCGCGGAACCATTGCGTTCGACCCAGGAAAGATCGAAGCGAAGGGCTGTGAGCATGCCGCCGATCTCATCGTGAATCTCGCGTGCGATCGCTCGACGCTCTTCTTCGACGATCGTCTGCAGGTGCGCGGACAATTCGCGCAGCTTGTGCTCGGAGATCCGCAGGGCCTGCTCGGCAGCGATGCGATCGCGCCGGGTTTCGGCGGCGCGCAGCGCGTTCATCAGGGCTGGGCCCAGACGGGCGAGGCGGCCTTTGATCAGGAAGTCGTCGGCGCCATTGCGCATGGCCTCGACGGCAACCTCTTCGCCGATGGTGCCGGAGACGATCAGAAAGGGCAGGATTTTGCCGCTGTCGCGCAGAGTCTGGTGCGCTTCCGGGCTGGAGAAGCGCGGCAGATGGTGGTCGGAGATCACCGCGTCCCAGCTTTCATGGGTCAGGGCC
>JAYVOV010000229.1:0-2028 GCA_043757735.1 Burkholderiaceae bacterium | reverse complement strand
GGTGCCGTGCTGCAGGCGATCGGCAAGACAAGAAACCGCCTCGAAGCCGAGTCCGCCGAGCGCGCCCTTTATGCTGTGGGCCGAGCGCTGCAGGGCGCTGTGGTCGCCGGCCGCGAGTGCCGACTGGCAGTCGAGCAGATCGGCCTCTGACTTTGCCCAGAAGATGTCCAAAATCTCGATGAAAACATCTTCGCCAAGATCTTCGCGCATCATTTGGACGCGTTCTTCGTCTTGCGCCAATGGTGTCCGCGCATCGAAGGCGGTCTCGGCCGCCCGAGGCGGCATTTCGGGCGAATGTGCTGTCGGGTGTTCCGGGTTGCCAGCCGCCGGCAGTGGCGGGTCTGTCGACGGTTCGTTCGTCCGCGCGATCAGATCGGTCTGGATGTGGCGGGCGTGGCGGGCGTGGCGCAGCATCGCCGCCTCCAAAGCGCGCCAGTCCACGGGTTTCGTCAGGTAGTCGGTCAGTCCCGAATCCATGTAGCGGCTGCGGAACTCGGGCAGGGCGTCCGCGGTCAATGCCAGCACCGGGATCCGGCCTTTTTCACCAGCCATCGCGCGGATCGCGCGCGTGGCGCCTGAGCCGTCCAGCACCGGCATCTGCATGTCCATCAGGACGATTTCATAGTCATGGGCGGCGACCCGTTCGACGGCCAATGCGCCATTGTCGACGATGTCGACATGGTGCCCGGCCCGCCGCAGTCGGGTGGCCAGCAGCAGCTGGTTGGTCGGATTGTCTTCGGCCAGCAGAATGTCCAGGCCGCTACTCGCATCGGTAACGGGAGACTGCGAAACGGTGACTGCCACGGGAGCGGTATCGAGGGCTCGTGGCAGTTGAATCGAGAAAGCGAAGATGGAGCCCTGGCCGTATGTGCTGCGAACGCTGATGCTGCCTTGCATTGCGTTCACCAGATGCTTGCAGATGGCGAGGCCCAGGCCGGTTCCGCCGAATCGACGGGTGGTCGAGGAGTCAGCCTGCTGAAACGGCGCGAACAAGGACGGCAGGACCTCCGAGGGGATGCCGATGCCGGTATCGCTCACCGTGAACTCGATCTTCAGAGACTGCTTGCCGCTCGCAGCCGAATGGATTGCGAGCGTGATGCGACCGCGCTCGGTGAACTTGATTGCATTGCCCACCAGGTTGAACAGAACCTGTCGCAGGCGGGTCGGATCACCGGTGACCCGGAGCGCGTTGTGCTCGGGCCAGTCGAGCAGCAACAGGTTGCCGCGGCTCGACGCGGCCGACGACAGCAGGTCGATCACTTCACGCGCCACGGCGATCGGGTCGAAATCGATGGATTCCAGCGACAGTTTGCCGGCTTCGATCTTGGAAAAATCAAGCACGTCGTTGACCACGGTCAGCAGTGCATTGGCGGAGTTCTTCAGCACCCCGACCAGCCGCGCCTGCTCTTCATCGAGCGGCGTGTCGCCCAGCAGTTCGGACATGCCGATCACACCGGTCATCGGCGTGCGCAGCTCGTGGCTCATCATCGCCAGGAAACTGGACTTGGCGCGCGCTGCGCTCTGAGCCTCATCGCGGGCGCGGCGTAATTCGTTTTCGTAGCGCTGACGATCGGCAATGTCGTGCCAGGCGACCAGCAGTGCCTCGTGGCCGGCCAGATGGATTGGTGTGATCGTCATCTCGACAGGCACCTGTCCCGAGTCAAGGCGCCGCACTGCCGTCTCCAGGCGGCGGACGCCTTCGCGTCGCGCATCGGCAATCGCCTCGCTGAGCGCGGCGTCTGCTGCCGGCGTGTCGTCGGCCATGAAGTCGCGCAGCTGGCAGGCCAGGAGATCGCTGCGCCGGGTGGTGCCGAGGATCGCCAGCGCGGCTTCGTTGCAGTCGGCGAGCCCTCTGTCGTCGAACAGCAGATGGGGTTCGCCGGAGCGCTGGAACAGCACCCGGAAACGCTCTTCGGCCTGCTGTGCTTCGGTGATGTCGCGCACGATGCCGGTGAACAGGATTTCACCCTGATCGCGTACCTCGCTGACCGCCAGATGGACCTCCAGCGGCCGGCCGTCGCGCCGGTG
>JAYVOV010000228.1:0-2030 GCA_043757735.1 Burkholderiaceae bacterium | reverse complement strand
TCAGACCCCCCTGGAGCTCCGCAAGCTCTTGATTGATGAAAATCCGTATAGCCTGAAAGGTGCGGGTAGCCGGGTCTTTGCCCACCTCCGGCTTCTTGCGCCGGCTGCGGACGACGTTCGCCACGAGACCGGCAAGCTCTCCGGTAGTTTGTAGCGCGGCATCACCGGCGTTCCGGCAGCGAGCAGCAATCGCCTTTGCAATCGGAACAGCAAACCGTTCTTCCCCATATTCCCTCACTACCTCGGCGATCTGTTCCTCACTCGCCGTCATGAGCCACTGGCGCGCCGACAAACCCGTGGTCGGATCCATCCGCATGTCCAGAGGACCGTCTTCGCGAAAACTGAATCCACGTGCCGCTTCATCGATCTGCGGAGACGAGACGCCAAGGTCGAACAACACCCCGTCGATCAGCTCGATTCCGCGCGCGGCCAAAATGCCGGACAAGTCCGAGAATCGACCGTGTTCGATTGCGAATCGGCCATCACCCTGCCCCGCCCACCAGCGCCGACCCGCAGCGACTGCCTGCGGGTCCCTGTCTATCGCCAACAATCGCCCCTGCTCGCCCAGGCCGGCGAGAATCGCCGCACTGTGCCCGCCCCGCCCGAAGGTGCCGTCGACATAGATTCCGTCGGCACGAATCGACAACGACTCGACCGTCTGATCGAGCAGGACCGGTACATGCCCCGGCTCGGCAACGCCCTCCCTCAACCCTGATCGCCCTGGAAGGAGAAGTTCGCCAATGCCTCGGGCAATCCCACGTCGATCGCCTTCTGTTCCTGGGCCTCCAGCACCTTCGGATCCCAGATCTCGAAGTAGTGCTGCAGGCCTACCAGCATCACTTTCTGTTCAGTCTTCAAGCCGGCCGCCTGGCGCAATTCGGGCGCTACCAGAATGCGCCCTGCCGAATCCATTTCGATGTCGCTGGCGCTGCCCAGAAAAATGCGCTGCCAGGCGCGGGCTGAAAACGGCCAGGCCGCAATCTCCTGGCGTTTGCGCTCCCAACTGGATCGCGGCAACAGCATCAGACAGCCGTCCGGATGACGTGTCAGGGTCAACCGGCCCTCGTGGAGCAGCTGCAAGATGTCGCGCTGACGCGCGGGCACGGTCAAGCGTCCCTTGGCATCCAGCGATAACTCGAAGCGACCCTGCAGCATGGCAATTGGTTGCAGGCTTCATGGCTGATGCTCCATGAATACCCACTATTCACCACAAAAAACCCCAATGCCCCACTGTAGAGGTGAATATAAAACGGGTCAAGTTGGCGCCCTTTCTAACGAGGTGTGCGCCTGGCGGGGTGCGCGCCAGATAGGCTCGGACCCCGCCAGGCACATCACCTGCGTCGACTGCGTGTGCCAGTGGCAGCTGATGGCCAGCGTGCAGGCCATCAGCGAGGCGTACTTGCTGCCGGTGCTGGCCTTGATCATGGCGCAGTCCCCCTTGGTGATCGAGGGGTTCCACTGCGACAACGGCTCGCAATACATCAACGGCAAAGTCGCCCGATTGCTGGAAAATCTGCGCATCGAGCAAACCAAATCACGCCCGTGCCGGAGCAACGACAATGCCCTGGCCGCGACCTCGGGGGCCTCCGGCGGCCTGGCAGGGTGGGCGGCGAGCGCGCCGGACGCCGTAAAAAATGGTGCGGAGCGAGTCTGTAGGCCGGATTCTGTCCGCCGGTTGCCCGGCGCGACGGTCATTCCTCTGGGCGGCCGGTTTCCCGACCGCTCTAGCCGCCAACCCGCACGCTCGGGCGGACCGCCCTGCCCGGCCGTGAAGCCGGATCGCGTGCCTATTCGGTGTTGCTCCGGGTGGGGTTTGGCGTGCCGCAGATGTCGCCATCGGCGCGGTGAGCTCTTACCTCACCATTTCACCCTTGCCAGCCCTGACGGGCTTCGGCGGTATCTTTCTGTTCCACTTTCCGTCGCCTTGGGCCTTGCGGCTTATAGCGCCTGGCCGTTAGCCAGCACCCTGTCCTGTGGAGTCCGGACCTTCCTCCAGGTTTCCCCAGCGACCGTCCGACCCGCTCCGCAGA
>JAYVOV010000227.1:0-2033 GCA_043757735.1 Burkholderiaceae bacterium | reverse complement strand
GAACGCTGCCGCGACACGCTGCGGCGTGCCTTCGGCGCTGTCCCGCAGCCCGAAACAACGAACCTGCGAGATTCGATGCGCACCTCGGCGCAGCCAATACCAATCCCGCCAACCCGCAAGCCTGGGCGGCGCTGGGGGCCACACAGATGCGCCTGGGGCAGACCATGCTCGGCATCGAGTCAGTCCAGCGCGGGCTGAGACTCAGCCCCGACGACTATCGACGACCGGTCTGGTACACGCTGCTGTCCGGCGCTCTCCAGCGGCTGGGCCGGCTCGACGAGGCTGCCGAGATGGCCGAAGCGGGCTGCCGCGCCGACCTGCGATTCTGGCCGGCACGCATTGCCCTGGCCGCCGTCGAGGCCGAGCGCGGTCACGGCGCGCGGGCGATTTCGGCGATGCGCGATGCGCGATGCGCTGCATATCCGGCCCCGCCTGAGTGCCCCCGAGATTCGAGTCTGGGTGCGCAAGCGTCACTTCGAGCGGCTGGCCTCGATCCTGACCGAGGCGTTGCTGTCGCCACGCAAATGAGCGGCGCGCTGACGGCGCACTGACGTCCGATTGACGCAACGAGCGGATGATCACTCAATGCACGGGGCGCAGCGAGCGGCTCGGCGGCGAGAAGGATCACCATGTCGGCGAATGAAGTGCTGTCAGCGGCCCTGGCGAGTTGTCTGGCGATGGGCTACGAGGCCTGGCTGGCGCGCGCCGGCCTGTCCTGGCGCAGCATCGAGGTGGAGGTTCAGACCGATTTCGACTACCGCGGCAAGCTGGGCATGGACGACGTCTATCCGGGTTGCCTGCGCGTTCGGCACGCTCTTTACATCGACAGCGCTGCTGCGCAGGAGAGCCTGCGGCGCGCGATCGATGATGCACAGCGCTTCAGCCCCTATCTGCATATGTTCACCGATGCACAGGCCGTGACCGGCGAGGTGGTGTACGCGGCTCGCCCGACCTGAGCCATGGATGTCGCGCTACCCGACACGACTTTCGACGTCGTACTGTGCGGTCTCGGGCTGATGTACATGCCCGACCCGGAACAGGCGATCGCCGCCATGGTGCGCCGCCTTCGCCCTGGTGGCCGTCTGGTGGTGTCGGTCTGGGGGGATCGGCGGGACTGCGGCTGGTCCGGTCTGTTCTCGATCGTCGATTCGCGCGTGCAGTCAGAAGTCTGCCCGCTGTTTTTTCGGCTGGGCGTCGAGGGTTCCCTCGAGGGCGCGCTGAAGGGCGCCGGCCTGAGTGAGGTCGCCAGCTCCCGCCTGCACACGATCATGCCGTTCGCCGATGGCGAATCGGCCTGCGAGGCGGCATTCCTGGGCGGCCCGGTCGCACTGGCCTACTCACGATTCGATCAAGCCACACGAGAAGCCGCGCAGGCGGAATACCTGGCACTGATCGATCGCTGGCGCATCGATGGCGGTATCCACATGCCCGGCAGCTTTGTTGTGGCGAGCGGAGTTCGCCGAACAGCGCCGGCAGTTCCAGATGTGCAGCCCCTGAATCCGGACAGATAGCAGCAGAGCCAACGAACCCGAGGAGCGAAAACCATGAATACCCAAGCCAAGCCGAGAACTGCCGACACCAATGGTCGACTGTGGGGGCGCAGCGCGCGCGACTGGAGCGAACTGATGGAGCCACTGTTCCGGCCGGTATACGCCACGGCGTTCGATCGTGCCGAGCTGCGCGATGGTGCTGCCTACCTGGATGTCGGCTGCGGAGCCGATCTTGCAGCACAGGCGGCGGCCGAGCGTGGCGCCCGTGTTTGCGGGCTCGATGCGGCACAGGACCTGCTCGCGGTGGCACGGGTCCGGGTGCCCGCCGGCGAGTTCCACCACGGAGACCTGGAGCAGTTGCCGTTCGCCGAGCATCGTTTCGATCTCGTCAGCGGCTTCAACTCGTTCCAGTACGCAGGCAACCCGGTCGCTGCCCTGCGTGAGGCGCGCCGGGTCAGCAGGCCAGGCGCCAGCGTGCTCATTGCAACATGGGGACAGCCGGACGGCATGCAGGCCGCCTCGCTGATCGCCGCCCTGCGGCCT
>JAYVOV010000226.1:0-7415 GCA_043757735.1 Burkholderiaceae bacterium | reverse complement strand
AGCGCGTCGGGGCTGTCAGGATCAGGGCCGACGTCGAGCGCAAGCGCATGGCGGGGTTGGGCCCCCTCACGCGCAGCGGATCGAGCCTGGACGCGGGGCTGTACGCGCCCGGCGTCACGCAAGCCACTTACGCACGCTTGTGCGCGCTGGCCGAGCCAGTGCTGTCTGGCGGCTTCCCGGTGATCTTGGACGCTGCTTTTCTCCAGCGCTGGCAACGCGATCAGGCCAGGGCGCTCGCGGCCAGGCTGGGTGTGCCTTTCACGCTGCTCGACTTCGAGGTCGACCTCGAAACGCTGCGCCGCCGCGTCCGGGAGCGTTTTGCGTTCGCCGGCGACGTGTCCGAGGCGAATCCGGCTGTACTCGAAGCACAGCTCGCGCGCGCTGAGCCATTGGCGCCTGATGAACAGTCCACGCGGGTTCGGTGTCCGCCGGTCAGTCAATCGAGGGGCGCGTGAGTATTCGCAAGTCGGCCGCAGTGACGGGTCGCTCTTGGTGCAAAAGACAGCTGTGATCGCCCCGAACACCTTCCTTACCGTCGTCAGTGGCATTTTGCATCTCACAAGACGGGGGCTGGCGGGTGGATCGAATCTGCCGATCGATGTGTTGTTCGAGTCGCTGGCCCAGACTTACCGCGAGCGGGCTGTCGCGATCGTGCTATTCGGCATGGGCTCGGACGGCACGCGGGGCATGCGCAGCAGTAAGGCCAATGGCGGATTGACGCTGGCGCAGGAACCCATCTCCGCGCCTCACGATGTGATCAGCGATCCGCCGTTCACCCGTCCGGACCTGCTGAGCGGCCGCAATCTGATGATCTATTTCACCGCGCCGCTGCAACGGCGTTTGGTCCCGTTGTTCCACTACAGCCGGCGGCCGTGCTCGTCAACAATCGCGGCGACGTTGTTTACATCAATGGCCGCACCGGCCGCGATCTGGAGCGGGCAGCGGGCCGCGCCAACTGGAACATTCACGTCATGGCGCGAAACGGCCGCCGCCAAGCGCTCGCTGGCGCTTTGCCGCCGTCGCCAAAGCGCGGCCGCCGCGCTGGCAACCCCATCCAGACCGAAGCGAAGCCGCAAGATCTTCAGCCTGCGCGAGACCGACGTCGGACGGCCGATCAGTGATCTCTCGAGCAGTCTGGAATACCCCTCGATGCTGAGCGGCATCCAAGACCTGCTGCGCACACTGATGCCCTCGCAAAAAGAAGTCCCGACAACCGACGGGCGCTGGTTTTCGGTTTGGATCATGCCTTATCGAATGGTGTACAAACTCATTCCGGGGGCAACGCTGCCCGGATGCGGTGCAAGTTGCTGGTTGCTCGGGCGCCCTGTGCCCCGACGAGAGCGCATCCGCGCTATCGTGGCGGGGACGAACTGAACGAAGTAAGGAGAACGATGAGGCCGACGCAGTTTCCGCCGGGTGCCTTGCACGGACTGGTTGTGCTGGACCTGACCCAGATGCTGGCCGGACCCTATGCCAGCATGATGCTGGCCGACCAGGGCGCACGTGTCATCAAGATCGAGCCGCCGGGTGGCGACCTCACCCGGCGCACCGGGCCGCATCTGCCGGGCGCGCTGACCATGGAGGCGCGCGGCTATGGCGCGTATTTCAATTCGGTCAATCGCAACAAAGAATCGCTGGTGCTCGATCTGAAGCAGCCAGAAGGCTGCGCCGCGCTGCTGCGGCTGGTTCGCGATGCCGATGTGCTGATGGAGAATTATCGTGCCGGCGTGATGGAGCGCCTTGGGCTCGGTTATGAAGTCATTGCCCGGGAGAACCCCAGGTTGGTCTACGCGGCACTGCGCGGCTTCGGCGATCCGCGTGGCGGCGAGAGCCAATACACCAACTGGCCTGCCTATGATCCCGTCGCGCAGGCCATGGGCGGCATCATGGCCATCACCGGCGCCATTCCTGGCGGTCCGCCCACCAAGGTCGGGCCTGGCGTTGGCGATATCGTGCCTGCCATGTTCTGCGCCTTCGGGGTGGCGGCGGCCTGCTGGAGTGCGCAGCGGACCGGTCAAGGTCAGTTTCTCGATGTGGCGATGGTCGACGGTGTGCTTGCGGTCTGCGAGCGGATGATTTTCCAATACAGCGCCAATGGCGTCGCCCCCGGACCGGAGGGCAACGGTCACCCGCTGCTGTGCCCGTTCGGGCTCTTTCCGGCGCGCGACGGCTTTGTGAGCCTCGGCGTGCCCCGCGACGAGTTCTGGCTGCTGCTGGTCGAACGCATGCAGCGCCCGGATCTGGGCGTCGATCCGCGCTATTCGACCAACCTCGCCCGGGTCGAGCGCCGGCACGAGGTCGATGCCATGGTCAGTGAATGGACCCGCGCACGCACCAAACTCGAGATCTCGCAGGTCCTGGGCGGCGTCGTGCCTTTCGGGCCGGTGTTTGATGCCCAGGATGTGTTCGAGGACCCGCATTTCAGGGCGCGCGACATGCTGGTCGAGGTCGAACAGCCCGGTGCCGGTCGCACGCTCACCATCGCCGGCACGCCGGTGCGGATGAACGGCACGCCGGGCGGCGTGCGGTGCCGGGCGCCGCTGACCGGCGAACATACGGATACCGTTCTGGCGGAATTCGGGTTTTCTACCGCAGAAATCGAGGGCCTGCGCAAAGCCCGCACCGTCGCCTGAAGCTGACCGCTGACCCTGCGGACCCTGACCCTGACCCTGACCCTGACCCAGACCCGCTCGAGTCAGTTCAGCGGGCTGATTTTCGCCGCAGTGGCCAGTTCTTCGCCGCCGCCACCCAGGCGCACTCCGCGCACCGGGCAGGCGTCAAGGTAGTCAAGCCCGATCGCCAGTTTGATATGCCCACCCCCCATCGAGCGGGCATTGCTGATGTCGAAGCTCACCCAGCGGGTCGCCAGCCAGGCCTCGGCCCAGGCATGACTGGCCACGACCTCGCGATCAGGGGAATAGGCGTAGCCGCTCACGTAGCGCGCCGGCACCCCGAGAGCCCGACAGCCCGTGATGAACACGTGCGTATGGTCCTGACAGACGCCCACACCCGCCGCAAAGGACTGCGCCGCACTGGTGTCGGCGCTGGTCACACCCTTTTTGTAGGGCATGCGGTCGAGCACCGCGTTCATGAGGTCGCTGACGCCGATCAGCGGCCGGCTGCGAACCACCCCGCGCATCGGTTCGACGAACGTACGGATCGCGTCGTCGGGGGCGGTGAGATCGGTCGAGCGCAGGAACACCTTCGGATTGATTCGCCCGGCCGGCTCACCGTCATCGACGTCGGCGACCTCGACCGTGCCGCGCGCCACCAGCCGGATCTCTTCATGGGGCTTGTCGAGCGTGAGCACGTGGGTGAGGTTGTCGAAAGCATCGCGCATCGTCACGCAGGGTCTGGGCAGCTCCAATGACCAGTCGACAATGCGCTGCTGGGCCGCCGCGTAGGGCGTCAGCCGGATGTACTGCGTGCTGCGCGAAACCTGCGCCGCGTAGTGGTACCGGGTGGAGTGAACAACCGAGAGTCGCATTTAACGCATCTCCATATAGCCGGCATGCAGGGCTGCACCGAGCACGTTGTTTTCGCTCAGGAACTGATCGAGGAATGCACGCAGACCGACACGCCCGACGTCGTCGAGATCGCCGTGCGCAAGCCCGGCGCGGATCACCGCGGCAAGACGGCGCGCGTGGCGCCCGGACTCCTGCGGCAGCGCATTTAGGATGTGCTCGATCTCGTCAAAGCAGGATCGCAGCGAACGCGGCAACTGCGGGTTGAAGATGAGCAACTCTGCAACACGACGTGCCTCGATGGTGTCGCGATAGGTGTCGCGATACGCTTCCAGAGACGACACCGACCGAAGCACGGCCGACAGGCTGTAGTAGTCGGCTTCCGGCTCGCTGTCGTCGTCGGTCTCGATGTTATCGCGCCCCTGCTTGACCGACAGGATGCGCGCGGTGTTGTCGGCCCGCTCCAGGAAGGTGCCCAGCCGGATGAACAGGTACGGCTGATCGCGCCGGCTGGTGGCGAAGGTGACGCCTCGGAACAGATGACTGCGTTCTTTGACCCAGTCGAAAAACGCGGAGTCGATCGGCTCGTCGCCGCTGCGCCGGCGTGCCTGCAGCTGCAGCCAGGTGTCATTGATCGTCTCCCACATCTCCGAGGTCACCGAGCCGCGCACCGCGCGGGTGTTCTCGCGGCTCGACTCCAGGCAATTGGCGATCGATGAAGGCAGCGCCGGATCCCAGGCGAGGAAACGCGCCACATTCTCCGCAGTTGCGGGCCGGCCGGTCTCGCGAAAGGCGTCGAGCATATCGGTAATGACCAGCGGCTCGATCGCCGCCGAATCCTGCCCTGCCGAGCCTGAGAGCAGCGCGAGCGAATGCCCGACATCCAGGATGCGGGCCATGTTCTCAGCGCGCTCCAGATAACGCGAGAGCCAATAGAGGTGCGACGCGACGCGCGACAGCATCACAGACCTCCGGCGGTTTTCGTGTCAGTCGGCTGCGACTGGGATTGCGACTGACTCTGGGTCTGACCTTGACTCTGACCCTGGGTCTGACCTTGACTCTGACCCTGGGTCTGGTGCTGACCCGACTCAGGCGATTCATCGTCATCGACGACCCAGGTGTCCTTGGTGCCCCCGCCCTGCGATGAGTTGACGACCAGCGAACCCTTGCGCAGCGCAACCCGTGTCAGGCCGCCCGGCACGATCTTGACGTCGCGCCCGACCAGCACGAAGGGCCGAAGATCGATGTGGCGCGGCGCCACGCCTTCGTCGACAAAAGTGGGGCACGACGACAAGGCCAGCGTGGGTTGCGCGATGTAATTGGAGGGATTGGCTTTGAGCACGTCGCGGAAAGTTTCGATCTCCTCGCGGCTGGCGGTGGGACCAACCAGCATGCCGTAGCCGCCGGCCCCGTGCACTTCCTTGACCACGACTTCGGCGAGGTGCGAGAGCACATAGGACAGGTCTTCGGGCTTGCGGCACTGCCAGGTGGGCACGTTATTCAAAATCGGCTCTTCGCCGAGATAAAATCGCACCATCTCGGGCACGAACGGGTAGATGGATTTGTCGTCGGCCACGCCGGTGCCGATGGCATTGGCGATCACCACGTTGCCCATGCGGTAGGCAGCCAGCAGTCCTGGCACGCCGAGCATGGAGTCGGGGCGGAACGCGAGCGGATCGAGGAAGCTGTCATCGAGCCGCCGATAGATCACGTCGACGCGCTGCGGCCCGGACGTAGTGCGCATGTAGACAAAACCGTCCTTCACGAACAGGTCCTGGCCTTCGACCAGTTCGATGCCCATCTGCTGCGCGAGGAAGGTGTGCTCGAAATAGGCGCTGTTGAATCTTCCCGGCGTGAGCAGGACGACCACCGGATTGTCGACCTCGGCCGACGAGCGCAGCGTCTGCAGCAGCAGCGCCGGATAGTGTTCGACCGGACGCACCCGATAGCGCCGGAAAAGGTCTGGGAACAGCCGCATCATCATCTTGCGGTTCGACAGCATGTAAGACACGCCGGAGGGCACCCGAAGGTTGTCCTCGAGCACGTAGTACTTGCCGTCGCTGTGCCGCACGATGTCGACACCCACGATGTGCGCGTAGATGTCGTGCGGAACCTTCATCCCGATCATCGCGACCTTGAACTGGTCGTTGGTCAGGATCTGGTCCTCGGGAATGATGCCCGCCCGCAGGATGTCCTGACCGTGATAGATGTCCGCCAGGAATCGATTGATCGCGGTGACCCGCTGGATCAGGCCACGCTGCAGCAGCGCCCATTCGCTGGCCGTGATGATCCGCGGCACGACATCTGAAGGGATCAGCCGTTCGGTGCCGCTTTCGTCGCCGTAAACCGAAAAGGTGATGCCGATGCGGCGGAAGATGAGGTCGGCCTCGGCGCGCTTGGCGGCCATCGCCTCGGCGGTGGTGGAGGCAAGCCAATCGGCGTACCCACGATAGTGCGTCCGAGCCGAAACGCCCCCAGCCTGAAGCATTTCGTCGAAAACGCCCTCTATCGGTGCAATCAGTTTCAGACTGGGTGTGCTCATGCACCCATTGAAGCAAAGGCCGTGCCGACTTTCAATCGAAATGCTCAGCGTTTCAATCGAAATGCTCAGCGTTGGCCGTCTCGATAGACACAATTTGCCTTTGTGCAATTGCCGTAAAGGGCCAGCGCATGGTCCTGCAAGGAGAAACCGTGTTCGCGGGCAATCTTGTGCTGACGCTTCTCGATCTCGGAATCGAAAAACTCTTCGACACGCCCGCACTGCAGACAGACCAGGTGATCATGGTGCGAACCTTCGTTGAGCTCGAAGATCGACTTGCCGGATTCGAAGTTGCTGCGCTTGAGCAGTCCTGCCTGCTCGAACTGCGTCAATACGCGATAAACAGTGGCCAGACCGATGTCCTGATTCTCGGCCAGCAGTTCACGATAGACATCTTCGGCGCACATGTGGCGATGCCGACCGGTCTGGAAGATTTCGAGAATCTTCAGACGGGGGAGCGTCGCCTTCAGGCCGATGTTCTTGAGTTCGTGCGGAAACGGCATACGACGGCCGTGCGAAAAAGAATCGTTATCATATCGGGTTTGCAGTTCCCGCAAGACCGACAGGTGAAAGCGTCCATGCTCGCCCAAGAATCATTCGCATCTCAAGGCCGGATCGCATCTCAAGGCCGGATCGCATCTCAAGGCCGGTTCGCATCTCAAGGCCGCGCCGCACTTTCGGGCACGCCCGGTCGCCTGGCCAGCGCCGCGCTGGTCTGCCTGGGCCTGCTGCTGGCCGGCGGCTGCAGCAGCACTTCGCGTGACCGCTCCAGCGGCATCTTCGAGCCTTACAAGATCGATCTGCCGCAGGGCAACTACCTGACCCGTGAAATGCTCGACAAAGTCACGTCCGGCATGAGCCGGGACCAGGTCAGATTCGCGCTCGGTTCGCCCCTGCTCAATCCTTTGTTCCGTCCCGACCGCTGGGACTACGTCTTCCGGTATCAGTATCCCAGCGGCAAGGCCGAACTGCGCCGGGTCGTCATTTTGTTCATCGACGAGAAGGTCGCCTCGATCAAGGCCGATAATCTGCCGCAGCGTGACGACACGAGCGACCCGGCACTGCCAGGCTACAAGCCGCCCTCTACTGTCAAGAACTGAGGCCGCCACCATGAGCGAGATGCGTATTGCCATCGCCGGCGCCAGCGGCCGGATGGGCCGCATGCTGATTGAAGCCGTACTCGAGGCGCCCGACACACGCCTGGCTGGTGCGCTCGACATCACCGGTTCGCCGGCACTGGGCCGCGACGCCGGTGAATCGCTCGGACGCCAGACAGGTGTGCTGGTCACCGACGACATCAGCGCCGCACTGGCTCAGGCCGACCTGCTGATCGACTTCACCCGCCCTGAGGGCACCTTGCGCCATCTGACGGCGGCCTGCGCCACCGGTGTGCGCATGGTCATCGGCACCAC
>JAYVOV010000225.1:0-2034 GCA_043757735.1 Burkholderiaceae bacterium | reverse complement strand
GGCCGGTCGCCAACGAATCGCAGAACGGCCTGAAGAACGATCGCGGCTGGCTCGCGATGGCGCGCACCTCCGACCCCAATTCGGCAACTGCGCAGTTCTTCATCAACACGGTCGACAACGCCGGCTTGAACCACCCCCAGCCGGATGGCCACGGTTACGCGGTGTTCGGCAAGGTGGTGAGGGGCCAGGACGTGGTCGACGCCATTCGCGCGGTGCCAACGATCACCAAAGGATCGTTTCGCGACGTTCCGGCCGAGCCGGTGACGATCGAGTCCACCAGCGTGGTGGCCGCGCGCTGAGACGCCGGTGATCCGGGTGCGCCGAGATCAGCCGGCGCTCTTCGTGTCCGACATGCATTTGTCGGATGAGCAGCCGGACACGGCCAGATGGGTCCTGGCCAGCCTGCGCGATCAGGTGCGCGAGGCCGCATTCGTTTTTCTGCTGGGCGACATTTTCGATGCCTGGATTGGCGACGACCTGATCGGCAGCCCCGATTGCGAGGCCTGCGTGCGGGAATTCCTGGCCTGGCTCGGTGAACTGCAGTCGCAGGGCAAACAGGTCTTTGCCCTGCGCGGCAACCGCGACTTCCTGCTCGACACGCCCCCGGGCCGCGCCAGATTTCATGCCGAAACCGGTGTGCGTCTGCTGCCCGACCCGTGCCTGATCGACCTGCAGGGCACGCCCACTGTGCTGGCCCATGGCGACACCTTGTGCACGGATGACACGGCGTACCAGGCATTTCGCAGCATTTCGAGATCGAGCGCGTGGCAGGACGAATTTTTGTCGCGCCCGCTGCCCCTGCGTGTGGCGGCCGCCCGGGCCATGCGCCAGGAAAGCGAGCAGCACAAGCGCGGCAAGACCGACGAACTGATGGATGTGAATCTGCAGGCAGTCAGCCGGCTGCTGCGCGAGATCGGTTCGCACACGCTGATCCACGGCCATACCCATCGTCCGGCCTGCCACCTGCTGAGCCTCGAGGGCACTCCCGCGCAGCGATGGGTGCTGCCCGACTGGGACGCAGCGAAGCAGCGCGGCGGCGCGTTGATGGCGCGCAACGGGCTGCTCGTGCCGGTGGGCGCATGGCCTGAGCCGGTGCCACTGACAGCCCCTCTCGCAGCCTGCTGACGCAGGCTGCGGTTTCAGTCGACGACCCGGTCGAGTTGATCAGCGTTTCGCCCAAGCCCGCCTTCGGCATCGTCGAATCGGCGCAACTGATCCTGCAGGGCGTCGATGCGCTTGTCTTGTTCGGCGATATGGTCGATCAGTTGCTTCAGCGTCTGGCCGACGGGGTCGTCGCTGCCGCCACGGGTGACGCCATACGCAGAAAAGCCCAGGCGTGCCGCCTGCTCTTCGCGCCGTTTGGCATCTTCTTCGACGATGATGCGTGCTGGAATGCCCACCGCGGTGGCGCCAGCCGGAACAGCCTTCAAGACCACCGCATTGGCGCCGATCTGTGCGCCTGCGCCGACCGTGAACGGACCCAGCACCTGGGCCCCCGCACTCACCACCACACCGCGCTCAAGTGTGGGATGCCGCTTGGCTCGGTTCAGGGACGTACCACCCAGGGTGACGCCCTGATAGATGGTGCAGTCGTCGCCGATCTCGGCGGTTTCGCCCACAACGACACCCATGCCGTGATCGATGAATACGCGGCGCCCGACCGTGGCGCCCGGGTGAATCTCGATGCCGGTCAGAAAACGCGCCAGATGACTGAGCCAGCGAGCCAGCAGCCTCAGGCCTGACTTCCAGCATCGATGGGCGATGCGGTGAATGAACACCGCGTGCAGGCCGGGGTAACACAGGAGCACCTCGAGAACGGAGCGCGCGGCGGGGTCTTTCTCCATGATGTTCGCGATGTCCTCGCGCAGCCGCTCAAATACCAATTTTGCCTCCGTGTGGGGTGACCCAGAACACTCGGGTCACTGAGCCCGGGCGGGCCACCGACGCCGCAGCCGAGTTCAGCGACCGATTCTAAGCCGGCCCGCAAAACTCTGCTGACGAGGGCCGAAACGCGCTCACTTGACCCGCCGCTTG
>JAYVOV010000224.1:0-7419 GCA_043757735.1 Burkholderiaceae bacterium | reverse complement strand
AGGTGGTCACGCAACTGGAAACACTTTTGCTGGAAGGTCAGATGGTGCGTGACCTGCGATTTCTGCCGCTGGAGAGCTGAGATGGCCCGAACACTGTCGCAACTGCGCCCCGTCTATGTGATCGGCGTCGGATGGAGCCGCTATCGGGAGGCCACCGACACTCCTTACGTTCAGATGGGGCTCAAAGCCGTCCGCGATGCACTCGCCGATGCCGGAATCGACTGGAATGCAGTCGAGAGCAGCTGCATCGGTACCGCATTGCTCGGCATGGCCAGCGGTCGCCCCATCCTGCGACACCTCGGCGCGAACGGCAATCCGATCGTGCATATCGAGAATGCATCGGCATCGAGTTCGGCGGCCTTTCGCCATGCCTGCATCGAAGTGGCCAGCGGGGTAAGCGACGTGGCGCTCACCTTGGGCGTCGACAAGGCGCTGCCCTGGTCGATCGGCGAAAAGCAGGTGGGATTGGCCCGTCTCGCGGCCGATGAAATCGTTCCTGCCACTCATTTTGCGCTGCTGACGAACGCCTACATGAACCGCTGCAATGTGTCGGTCGAAGACATCGCCAGGGTCGCGCTCAAGAACCACCGCAACGGTGCATTGAACCCCAACGCCCAGCGGCAGCAGGAACGCACACTCGCTGAAATTCTCGGCGGTCGTCCGGTCTCCGGTTCGTTGACGACCCTGCAGTGCTGTCCGGTCGGCGAAGGAGCGGCGGCGGCAATCGTTGCCTCGGAAGATGCGATCGTGCGACTGGGCGTCAATGCCGCTCGGGCCATTCGGGTCGCAGCCTCCGCGACCCGAACCGAACGCATCTACCCGGCAGGCACAGAATTCGACGCCGAACTGACCCGCGAGACCACGGCGGCGGCACTGCGCGAAGCAGGTTTTCAGGCGAGCGATCTGGACGTCATCGAATTGCACGACGCGTTCACAGTCGAAGAACTCTTGTATCTCGAGGCGATGGGCGTTTGTCCACCCGGAGAGGCGGTGGCGCGACTGAAGGCGGGCGAGTTCGACATCGGTGGCCGGGTCGCCGTCAACTCGTCAGGCGGGCTGATTGCGATGGGGCATCCGCTGGGGCCGACCGGCGTGGGGCAGATCGCCGAAATCACACTTCAACTGCGTGGCGAGGCGGGCGCGCGCCAGCATCCGGATGCCCGAATCGGTCTGGCTCACATGGTGGGGCTGGGGTCGGTCTGCTATGCCCATGTGCTGCAACGGGCGTGAATGGGCTGCCCAGGCCCGAGCGGCCTTTGAGCGCTGGCGCCCATGCATAATCACGGCATTCACCCATTCCGGCGCCCAGCGGGCAATCCGTGATTCCACCAGCGGTGAGACCACTACTTTTCAGGATCTCCACGATGAGCACGCAACAGCCGACCATCATCTACACCCTGACAGACGAGGCGCCGGCGCTGGCAACCTGCGCCTTTCTCCCGATCGTGCGCACCTTCACTGCACCTGCTGGCATCGTGGTGATTACCAGTGACATCTCGGTCGCGGCACGCATCCTGGGGGAATTCCCTGAGTTCCTGACCGCAGTGCAGCGCGTCCCCGATAACCTGGCCGAGCTGGGGCGCCTGACTTTGCTGCCTGACACGAATATCATCAAGCTGCCCAATATCAGTGCGTCGGTGCACCAGCTGGAAAGCGCCATCAAGGAACTGCAGGGCCGCGGCTACCAGTTGCCCGACTACCCTGAAGACCCCAAGACCGACGAAGACAAAGCGATCCGCGCCCGTTACTCCAAATGTCTGGGCAGCGCGGTGAACCCCGTGCTGCGCGAGGGCAATTCCGACCGCCGTGCCCCGAACGCGGTGAAGAGCTATGCCCGCAAGCACCCGCACAGCATGGGCGAGTGGAGCATGGCGTCGCGCACGCACGTGGCGCACATGACCCATGGCGATTTCTACCATGGTGAAAAATCGATGACGCTCGACCGCGCCCGCGATGTACGCATGGAGCTGCTGACCAACGACGGCAAGAGCATCGTGCTCAAGGCCAAGACCTCGCTGCTGGAGGGCGAGATCATCGACAGCATGTTCATGAGCAAGAAGGCTCTGTGCGACTTCTATGAAGAGCAGATGGAAGACGCGCGCAAGACCGGCGTCATGCTCTCGCTGCACGTCAAGGCCACGATGATGAAGGTCTCGCACCCCATCGTCTTCGGGCACGCGGTGAAGATCTTCTACAAAGAGGCCTTCGACAAGCATGGCAAGCGCTTCGAAGAGCTGGGGGTCAACGTCAACAATGGCCTGGTCAATCTTTATGAAAAGCTGGAGTCCCTGCCCAGCTCGGAGCGCGATGAGATCGTCCGCGACATGCACGCCTGCCACGAGCACCGCCCTGAACTGGCGATGGTCGATTCGGCCAAAGGCATCTCGAATCTGCACGCACCCAACGACGTGATCGTCGATGCCTCGATGCCGGCCATGATCCGCATCGGCGGGAAGATGTGGGGCGCCGATGGCCGCCCGAAGGACACCAAGGCGGTCATCCCGGAAAGCACCTTTGCCCGCATCTACCAGGAGATCATCAACTTCTGCAAGACCAACGGTAACTTCGACCCCGTCACGATGGGCACCGTGCCCAATGTCGGGCTGATGGCCCAGCAGGCCGAAGAATATGGCTCGCACGACAAGACCTTCGAGGTGCCCGAGGGCGGCGAGGCGCGCATCGTCGACCTCGCCACCGGCGAGGTGCTGCTGGTGCAAAACGTCGAGGCTGGCGACATCTGGCGCATGTGCCAGGTCAAGGACGCGCCCATTCGCGACTGGGTCAAGCTCGCTGTCACCCGAGCCCGCAATTCAGGCATGACGACGGTATTCTGGCTCGACGCCTATCGGCCGCATGAGGCCGAGATGATCAAGAAAGTGGAAACCTACCTGAATGACCATGACACCACCGGGCTGGATATTCAGATCATGTCGCAGGTGCGCGCCATGCGCTATACGCTGGAGCGCGTGATCCGCGGGCTCGATACCATTTCGGTCACCGGCAATATCCTTCGCGACTACCTGACTGATCTCTTCCCGATCATGGAGCTGGGCACCAGTGCGAAGATGCTCTCGATCGTGCCGCTGATGGCCGGTGGTGGCATGTATGAAACGGGCGCCGGCGGTTCGGCGCCCAAGCATGTCAAGCAACTGGTCGAAGAAAACCACCTGCGCTGGGATTCCCTGGGTGAATTCCTGGCGCTGGCGGTTTCGCTCGAAGACCTGGGAATCAAGACTGGCAACAATAAGGCCAAGATCCTGGCAAAAACCCTGGATATCGCCACCGGCAAGCTGCTCGACAACAACAAGAACCCGTCGCCCAAGACCGGCCAGCTCGACAACCGCGGCAGCCAGTTCTACTTGGCCTTGTACTGGGCGCAGGCGCTGGCCGCGCAGACCGAAGATAAAACTTTGCAGGCCCGCTTCGCGCCGCTGGCTGGCACGCTGAGTGCCACCGAGCAGACGATCGTGGCGGAGTTTTCGGCCGTGCAGGGTCAGGAGGTCGACATCGGCGGCTACTACCTGGCGGACCACGACAAGGTCGAAGCGGTGATGAGACCGAGCAAGACTTTCAACGCGGCCCTGGCGGCGGCACAGGGCTGATCGGCCGCGCCCGCATGGCCGGCTGAACACCGGCCTGACGACGCTCAGGCGAGTGCCAGCTCGCGATAGCCCCCCGCCGCCACTGCATCGCAGCGCGCCCGGTAGTCTGGACCGGTTCCACTGTAGCGAGCCAGCACTCGGGTGGTTTTACCCGCCACGTTGAAGTTCACGCCGGTCATCCATGAGTTCACCTCATTGGAAAGCAGGCCGACCGATGCCGCTCTGGCCACGTCCATCCATGCCTGCACGCTCTCGGGGCGTACCTCTGCGCGCTTGAGGCCGTGCGTCTGCATGTGCCGAAGCAGGCCCGCGACCCACTCCACGTTGTACTCGATGCTGCGCGGGATATTGCCCAAGGCGCCCATCGGGCCCAGGACCATCATCAGGTTCGGGAATCCCGCGTTCTGGATGCCGACGAAGGTCTGCGCGCCTCGAGTCCATTCGTCCTTCAAGCAGCGGCCGTCGGTACCGCGAATGTCGATGTGATCGTAGGCGCCGGTCAGGGCATCGAAACCGGTTGCATAGATGATCATGTCGAACTCGAACTCGCGTTCGGTCGTTTTGATGCCGTTCGGCGTGATGCGCTCGATGGATGTCTCGAGCAGGTCGATCAGCTCGACATTGGGCTGGTTGTAGACCTCGTAGTAGCGGGTTTCGAGCGGCAGTCGCCGGGTGCCGAAGCCATGGCTCTTCGGGATGAGCTTGTCAGCAACCGCCGGATTTTTCACTCGCTGACGGATTTTTCCTGCAACGAACTCTGACATCAGCGCATTGGCCTCGCGATCGATCAGGATGTCGCGGAAATTTCCCACCCAGATGCCGAAACCGGGCTCGCCATAGCGTTTCTCCCAGAATGCCTGGCGTTCTTCGGGCGATACCTCGGAAGTGCGACGCGGGTCTGGGTTGTGCACGAAGCCCGAGACGCTTTCACGACATCGTTTAAAAATCTCGGGGTAGCTGGCTTTGATCTCGGTCTGCTGGGCATCGGTAATGGGGCCATTGTGCAGCGGTGCGCACCAGTTGGGTGTGCGCTGAAACACGGTGAGCTGCGCTGCTGTCTTGGCCACTTCCTGAATGGTCTGCACGCCACTGGCGCCGGTGCCGATCACCGCCACACGCTTGCCCTTGAAATGCACCGGCTCATGGGGCCAGTTGGCGGTGTGGCACGATTCGCCCTTGAAGGTGGCGATGCCTTCCATGCGCGGCATCGTGGGCACCGACAGCGCGCCGATGGCGGTGATGAGAAAACGCGAAGTCATCTGCTCGCCGGAGTCCAGGGTCAACTGCCAGGCCAGGGACTTTTCGTGCCAATGCGCGGAAGTCACTCTGCGGCCGAACAGCATGTCGCGCCGCAGATCGAACTTGGCGGCGACAAATCCGCAATAGCGCAGGGTCTCGGGTTGCGGCGCAAAGTGCTCCGACCAGCTCCACTCCTGCAGCAGTTCTTTCGAGAACGAAAACCCGTACGTGTAGCTCTCGGAATCGAAGCGGGCGCCGGGGTAGCGATTCCAGTACCAGGTGCCACCGACATCGCTGCCCGCCTCGATGACCCGCACCGATAGGCCCAGTTCACGCACCAGGTGCAGCTGATAGAGGCCAGACAGGCCGCCGCCGATGATGATGACGTCGAGATCGGGCATGAATGATGGGTTGCTGCGGGTCGGCGAGATGGCGGTCATGGGCTGGCTTTGTGAGCGGGCGTGTTGTGCCGAACGGGTGATCGGGGTTGACCCCGATCGTCGAGCAGAGTGAGCACGGTGAGCACGGTGAGCAGGGCGAGCAGAGTGAACACGGTGAGCAGGGCGAGCCGGTTTGTCCGGGCTACTGTTCGAACATGATCACATTGCGCGCAACGCCGCCCTTCTTCATGGCGTCGAACCCCTCGTTGATCTGTTCAAGCTTGATGCGTCCAGAGATCATCGCGTCGAGTTCCAGGCGCCCCTGCTGGTAAAAATCGATCAGGCGAGGCATATCGACGCGAAACCGATTCGATCCCATCGAAGATCCCTGAATACGGCGCTCGCGAAGAAAGTCGACGCCATGCAACTCGATCTTCGTGCCGACCGGGATCATGCCGACGATGGTGGCGGTGCCGCCGGGGCGCAGCATCGAGAAGCATAGTTCGGCTGTCTGTTTCAGGCCGACGCACTCGAAAGAGTCGTGCACGCCGCCGTTCGTCATGTCGATGACCTTCTTGGCGGTGTCCGCGTCCGCGAGCACACCTTCGGTGGCGCCGAATTTTTTCGCAAGCTCGAGCTTGTCGGGGTCCCGGTCGATCGCGATGATTCGGCCGGCACCGGCAATTGCCGCACCGTTGATAGCCGACAGACCGATGCCCCCGCAGCCGACCACCGCCACCGTCGTGCCCGGCTGCACCTTGGCGGTGTGGACGACCGCACCGAAGCCGGTCATCACGCCGCAGCCGATCAGCGCGGCGCGGTCGAGCGGCATGTCGGGCGTCACCTTCACCAGCGCGTGTTCGTGCACCAGCATCTGCTCGGCAAACGACGACAGGTTCAGATATTGGTTCAGGTGCTTGCCCTGCCAGCGCAGCCGCTTGGCGACACCGGGCAGCAGCTTGACGTCGGTGTCCTGACAGATTGACATGCGCCCGCTGAGGCAGTTCTCACAGGCGCCGCAGAAGACCGACAGGCAGGTGATGACATGGTCGCCCGGCTTCACATACTTGACGTCGCGACCCACCGCTTCGACGATGCCTGACGATTCATGGCCCAGGACCGCCGGCGCGGGCCAGGGCCATTTGCCTTCCATGAAGTGCAGGTCGCTGTGGCACAAACCGGCAACCGCGGTGCGGATCAGGACCTCGCGCGCGGCTGGCTTTTCGATCTCGACGTTTTCGATCGTGAGTGGCTGGTCGGGACCATGGAAAACAGCGGCTTTCATGTCGGGCTCCTGAGGGCAGTGAATGCAGACCTGGAGGTCTGCGGTCGGCGTCTGAAACGATGGCGCGAGGCACCGGGTCTCGACGCCACGAGGCGCCAAGTCTTGCTTTTTCGGCTATTTCGAAGAACGTAGCACAGGATGATCCGGTCCTCCCTTGCCGGTATGCAAAGCGTGGAATCCGCACAGCAGGCAGCCCGAAGGCCCGCGTTTCGTGTGCTGCCCGCCGGGTTGGACAGCAGGGTCGATTCGGGATAGACAGTGGCGACAAGGAGCGGGTGTTCTGCGTCCCTGATCCAAGCATTCAACCGACAGGCCCATCCTATGCCGACCCCGCAGCCGAAGATCACGCGAGCAGACGTTGCGCTGCTCGACGCGGCCGATCCGCTTGCGCACTGCCGCGATCGATTCCACCTGCCTGAGGACGTCATCTATTTGGATGGCAACTCGCTGGGCGCACTGCCGCGCTCGGTGCCGCCGCGAATGCGGCGCGCAATCGAGCAGGAATGGGGGGCTGGGCTGATCCGTTCCTGGAACGATGCGGGCTGGTATCCGGCACCTCGGCGGGTTGGCGGACGAATTGCCGTCATGATCGGTGCGAACGCCGACGAGGTCATCGTCGCCGACTCGATCTCGATCAACTTGTTCAAAGTGCTGGTGGCCGCGCTGCGCATGCGCCCGGGGCGCCGGCGAATTCTGGGCGAGCGTGGCAATTTCCCGACCGATGCTTATGTTGCCAGCGGTGTCGCCGATCTCATGGCCGCCGAGTTCGATGCACGCGATCCGGATGACCTGCTAGCCGCCATCGACGAAAAAGTGGCGGTCGTCTCTCTGACCCACGTCAACTACAAAACCGGGCGAATTCACGCCATGGCGGCAATCACCCGCCGTGCGCATGCCGCTGGCGCGCTGGTTG
>JAYVOV010000223.1:0-2037 GCA_043757735.1 Burkholderiaceae bacterium | reverse complement strand
GACGAAAACGACGGGGACGACAGAGGCCGAAACGTGCCTCAGTTCAATGGGTCAATTCCGTGAGCACAAAGCGGGTCAGTTCCCGTGAGCGCCAAGGGTCTTGCGCCCAGCGCTCGACGAGAGACTCGTCGCTCTCGTTATAGGCATGCTTCAGGTACAGCAGGGCGACCATCAGGCGGATCGGTAAACGCGGCCGGCCGGCCGCGCTCACACCGGCGCCAGCGAGCTGCGCGCTGGGAGAGAAAAGGTCGAGTCCTGGTGTGAGATTCCCCGAGCGATCTTTATGGGTCAGTGCCGGCGCAAGGGCCGCTTCGATCTGCGCCCAAGGCTGCGCCTGTTCAGAATCGCCAGAGGATTGCGAAGATCGATCATTTGATCGAGCCGGGCGTGGAAGAAATCGTCTGTCGCCATCGCGAAACACCCCGTATGAAACTCTCAGAAACTAAATGCGATTACAGCAGTTTTTTTTGGAAGTTTTGGCTACCTTCAAAAGTGCCAAAACCTCGTATTCATGCGGATCTTCCAGGTTTTGCATGGCTGACTCAATAAAGTTCAACCATTGGTTAGAGAGAACGGGTTCGCCGCAGTCGCAATGCAGTTGCGTGCTCGCGCGTGTCCACAATCCGCACCTGCCCATAGGAGCCCGTCGGGTGCCTGTTGTACCGTAGGTGGGAGTCTCGTTCCGAAAAGGTAGCCTCATGAAGTTCGCACAGGGTTTGAAATCCACTCTCGCGGCTGTGTGCCTGGCAGTAGTCGCCAGCGCGGCAAGCGCTCAGAATTACCCCACCAAACCGATCACGCTGATCATTCCCTGGCCGCCGGGCGGTCCCACCGATGTCACGATGCGTGCGCTTGCCGAGGCCGCCTCCAGGCATCTGGGCCAGCCGATCATGATCGAGAACAAGGCGGGTGGCGCGGGCACAATCGGCCCCGCCGTGATGGCCGCCACCGGCAAGCCGGACGGCTACACGCTGTCGCAGATGCCGATCACTGTGTACCGACTGCCGATGATGCAAAAGACCAACTGGAAGGCAGACGATTTCACCTACATCATTCACCTCACCGGATATGTCTTCGCGATGTTCACCGGTGCCGACTCACCTTTCAAGAAATGGGAAGACGTCGTCGAGTACGCTAAGAAAAATCCGGAAAAGGTCACCTATGGCACACCGGGGGCCGGTAGCTCGCTTCACCTGGGCACCGAGATGATTGCCGAAAAGGCGGGCATCAAAATGACCCATGTGCCCTTCAAGGGCGCCGCAGAAGTGAACGCGGCGATCGTTGGCGGGCACATCATGCTGGGCTCCAGCGGCACCAGCATCAAGCCGATGGTGGACAACGGCAAGGCGCGCTTTCTGAACGTGTGGAGCGAGAAGCGAGTTTCTTTTCTGCCTGAGATTCCCACTCTCAAGGACTTGGGCTATCCCTTCGTCATCGATTCACCCTGGGGCCTGGCCGGTCCGAAGGGAATGGACCCGAAGGTGGTCGCCAAGATTCACGATGCCTTCAAGAAGGCGCTGGAAGAAAAGCACGTTGTCGACACACTGCTGCGCTTCGACATGCTGCCCAATTATAAAAACACCGCCGACTACCACGCGGCAGTGCTCGAGCAGATCAAGCAGGAAGAGGTGCTGTTGGGCAGGCTCAATCTTCTGCGCAAGCCCTGAACTGAATGGCTGCTTCATCCCAGAGCGCTTTGCGCGACCTGCGCGTTCTCGACCTCAGCGACAGCATCTCCGGTCAGTTCTGCAGCCGGATGATGGCCGACTTCGGCGCACAGGTGAATCTGCTGGAGCCAGCGTCCGGCTCGCCGATCAGGTCGATGCTGCCGTTTGATCCCGCGCCTGATAGCGTGGGTTCGTTGCTGTACTTTCATCTCAATCTCGGCAAGGGCTCGATCGTTCTCGACCGTGACACCGTGCAAGGTCGCGCGAGGCTCCTGGAGCTTGCCAGGTCGGCCGACGTGATCGTTGCTGGTGTCGATGCCGACTGCGCTGCGCTGTGCGCGGCCAACCCTGCATGCGTGGTGGCTATGGT
>JAYVOV010000222.1:0-7434 GCA_043757735.1 Burkholderiaceae bacterium | reverse complement strand
TGCCGACCCGGGCGGTCCGCTGGCAGGGCTGCGGATCATCGACCTGTCGATGGGTTGGGCGGGGCCGTTGTGCACCCGCCAGATGGGCGATCTGGGCGCCGACATCATCAAGGTCGAGGCCTGCGGGTACCCTGACTGGTGGCGCGGCACCAGTCAGGCGCAGGCCGATTTCGAACAGAAACTCTTTGAAAAATACCCGCGCTTCCTGGCGATGAACCGCAACAAGCGCGGCATCACACTCGACCTCACATCGCCCGATGGCGCGGCGCTGCTCAAAGAACTGGTGCGGGGCGCAGACGCGGTGGTCGAGAACTACTCGAGCGGGGTGCTGCCCAAGATGGGGCTGTCCTATAGCGACCTGTGCGAAGTGAATCCGTCGCTGGTGATGGTGTCGATGGCGGCCTATGGCGCCACCGGCGCCTGGAGCGATTGCCGCGCCTATGGCTCGACCCTGGAACAAGGCTCGGGGCTGCCTTCGGTGGCCGGCCGCGAGGGCGATCCGCCGGTGATGAGCCACATCGCGCACGGCGATGCGGTCGGCGGCCTGAATGCGGCCTGCGCTTTGCTGGTGGCCTTGCGGCATCGCGAAAGAACCGGTCAGGGTCAGCACGTCGACCTGGCTCAGGTTGAATGCATGCTGCCCTTCGCCGCGCCGTGGGTGATCGAACAGTCCGCCAACGGCCGGGTGGCGCCGCGCACGGGCAATCGGCATCTGGCGTTCGCGCCGCACGGTGTTTATCGATGCCGGGGAACCGAGGCCTGGGTGCTGGTCGCGGTCACTGACGATGCGGCCTGGCGGGCGCTGGCCGGCGCGCTGGACGATTCGGCGCTCGCGGCCGACGCTTCCCTGGCAAACGCGGCGGGGCGGCTGGCGCAGGCCGATCGGCTCGACGCAGCGATCAGCGTCTGGTGCGCGACGCGCTCGGCAGACGAAGCCATGCGCGAATTGCAGGCAGCGGGCGTGGCCGCCGGCGTCGTGCGCGCACCGGTGGACCTCTATCAGGACCCGCACCTGATCGCCCGGGGCAGTTTCCCGGTCGCGGAGCGCGCCTATGTCGGCCGCCATCCGCTGTTCGCCGCGCCGTATCGCAACAGTGCCGGACCGGTGCCGGTGCGCTGGCCGGCGCCAACGATGGGCCAGTTCAATCGCGAGGTGCTCTGCGGCGTGCTGGGCTTGGACGATGCGGCGCTCGAACGGCTGACCGCGCTTGGCGTCATCGGCGAGGCCGCGCTGCCGCCGGGTCAGCGCAAACGTTCGCTGCCTGTCCGCTGATCGCCGGTCAAACCCGGCCGTCGATCAACCCGCCGTCGATCAACCCGCCGTCGATCAACCCGTCGTCGATCTGCGGCCAGCGGCTGCTGTCGGCGGGGCGTCTGTGCATTCATTTTCGCGCCTCGCGCGCCTACAGGTTCGCAATCCATGACCTTGAAGAAACTGCTGATCGCCAATCGCGGCGAGATCGCCATTCGCATTGCCCGTGCCGCGGCCGGATTAGGCATCGCAACGGTATCGGTGTACGCGCAAGACGACGCCGCGTCGTTGCACGCGCGCATGACCGATGCCAGCCGTGCCTTGCCCGGCACCGGGGTGCCGGCCTACCTGGACAGGGACGCGGTGATCGCCGCGGCGCTCGAGAGCGGCTGTGATTCGATCCATCCCGGCTATGGGTTCCTGAGCGAAAACGCCGCTTTCGCGCAAGCCTGCGCCGACGCCGGGCTGGTCTTTGTCGGCCCCTCGCCGCAGACCCTCGACCTGTTCGGCGATAAATCCAAGGCGCGAGCGCTGGCCACGCGACTGGGTGTGCCGGTACTGCCCGGCACCGGCGGGGCCACCACGCTGCCCGAGGCGCAGGCCTTCTTCCAGAGTCAGCAGGGTGGCCCGGGCGGCGCGGCGGCGGTGATGATCAAAGCGATCGCCGGCGGCGGAGGGCGCGGCATGCGCATCGTGCGCCGCGCTGATGACTTGGCCGCTGCCTGGGAGCGCTGCCGCTCCGAATCGCTGGCTTCCTTCGGTCATGCCGAGGTGTATGTCGAGCGGCTGTTCGAGTCGGCCCGTCACATCGAAGTGCAGGTGCTGGGCGATGGCTCGGGCGCGGTCACGCATCTCTGGGAGCGTGAATGCAGCCTGCAGAGAGAACGTCAGAAGGTGGTCGAGATCGCGCCGGCGCCCGGGCTCGATGCCGGCCTGCGCGACAAACTGCTGGCCGCCTCGCTGAAGATGGCTGCCGATGTCAAGTATCGCAATGTGGGCACCTTCGAGTTCCTGGTCGACGCGTCGGCACAGGGGCATGCGGGATTCGCGTTCATCGAAGCCAATCCGCGGCTGCAGGTGGAGCACACCGTCACCGAAGAAATCACCGGGGTCGATCTGGTGCAGACGCAATTGCGGATCGCAGCCGGTGCCAGCCTGGTCGAGCTCGGCCTGAGCGCGACGCAGGTTCCCGCACCGCTGGGGATGGCGATGCAGCTGCGCATCAACATGGAGACCCTGACCGAGCAAGGCACTGCCAAGCCAGCTGGCGGCACTTTGTCGGTGTTCGAGCCGCCGCTGGGTCCGGGCGTGCGCGTGGACACTTTCGGCTACGCCGGGTACCGCACCAGCCCGCGCTACGACTCTCTTCTGGCCAAGCTGATCGTGCATGTACGCTCGGGCGGACTGCCGGAGGTGGCGGCTAAGGGCTATCGCGCGTTGTGCGAATTCCGAATCGATGGCGTGAGCACCAATCTGCCGGCGCTGCAGAACCTGCTGAAGCTGCCCTTGTTTCTGGAGGGTGCGATCGACACGCGCTTCATCGAGCGTCATGCGGCGCAGATCGTGGCCAGCGACATCAGCCATCAGCGGCTCTATCAGGAAGGTGGTGCGCGCGCTGCGACGCCCAAGCGCGCGGGTGCTCAGATTGATCGCAGCGATCCGCTGGCGGTTCTGCGCCACGGCCGCGACGAAGCGGCGGGTGGCACTGAAGCCGATGTGTCGACCGGCGCGGACGGTGATTCGGATAGCGGGTACGTCGCCTCTGACGGGCCGGAGGGTTGCGTGCCGCTGCCCGCGCCCATTCAGGGTACGGTGGTCAGCGTGTCGGTCGCGGTCGGCGACAGGGTGGCAGCCGGCCAGGCACTGCTGGTGATGGAAGCGATGAAGATGGAGCATGTGATCGAGGCGGCCACCAGCGGTGTTGTGCGCGAGCTGGGGGTGGCGCCTGGCGACTCGCTGTTCGAGGGTCAGCCGCTGCTGTTCATCGAGCCTACGGACGTGCAGGGCAGCGCGCAGCAGGCCGACGAAGCGATCGACCTCGACAGGATTCGCCCCGATCTCGCCGAGGTGCTGGCGCGCCAAGCGATCACCAGGGACGAGGCGCGGCCCGACGCGGTCGCCAAGCGTCGCAAGACGGGCCAGCGAACCGCGCGCGAGAACATAGCCGATCTGGTCGATCCGGGTTCGTTCACCGAGTTCGGCTCATTGGTGTTTGCGGCACGACGCCAGCGCAACACCATCGAGGAGCTGATCCGCACCACGCCGGCCGATGGGCTGGTGATGGGCGTGGGCCGCATCAACGGCGACAAGTTCCCGGATGCCGATTCGCGCTGTGTGGCGATCTCTTACGACTACACAGTGCTGGCCGGCACCCAGGGCAAGAAGAACCATGTCAAGAAAGACCGCATGTTCACGCTGGCGGCGCAGTGGCGTCTGCCGCTGGTGCTGTTCGCCGAAGGCGGCGGCGGACGGCCCGGCGACACCGACCAGGTGTTCGCCGCCAACCTGATCACGCCGGCCTTCAATCTGTTCGCCAGGCTGTCGGGCCTGGTGCCGCTGGTGGGCATCGCGTCGGGCCGCTGCTTCGCCGGCAACGCGGTGCTGCTGGGCTGCTGCGACGTGATCATCGCCACTGAAAACGCCACCATCGGCATGGGCGGACCGGCGATGATCGAAGGCGGCGGGCTCGGCATATTCAAGCCTGAAGAGGTGGGCCCGATCAGCATGCAGACGAAGAGCGGCGTGGTCGATGTGGCGGTGAAGGACGAGGCCGAGGCGGTGAAGGTGGCCAAGCAGTACATGTCGTACTTCCAGGGCCCGGTCGACGACTGGGCGTGTGCCGATCAGCGGGAGCTGCGCAACGCCATTCCTGAGAACCGCCTGCGTGTCTACGATCTGCGCAAGCTCATTGACACCCTGGCCGACAACGACAGCGTGCTGGAGCTGCGCCCGCAATTCGGCGCGGCGATGATCACTGCCTTCATCCGGATCGAAGGCCGGCCGATGGGATTGATCGCCAACAACCCGGGGCACCTGGGCGGCGCGATCGACAGCGACGCGGCCGACAAGGCGGCGCGCTTCATGCAATTGTGCGATGCCTTCGACATTGCATTGCTGTCGCTGTGCGACACACCTGGCAACATGGTCGGCCCGGCGTTCGAGCAGACCGCGCTGGTGCGGCACTGCAGCCGCGTATTCGTGATCGGCGCCAACATCGAGGTGCCGGTGTTCACCGTGGTGCTGCGCAAAGGCTACGGCCTGGGCGCGCAGGGCATGGCGGGTGGCGGATTCCACGCGCCCTTCTTCGCGGTGGCCTGGCCTACCGGCGAGTTCGGCGGCATGGGGCTGGAGGGCGCAGTGAAGCTGGGCTATCGCAACGAGCTGGCGGCCATCGAAGATCCGGTGGCACGCAAGGAGGCATTCGACAAGCGGGTGGCTGGAATGTACGACCAGGGCAAGGCCTTGAGTGCGGCGGCGTTGTTCGAGCTGGACGATGTGATCGATCCGGCCGAGACGCGGCGCTGGATTCTGGCGGGTCTGCGCTCGCTGCCGCCGAAGGCGCCGCGCACCGGCAAGCGCAGGGCTTGGGTTGATACGTGGTGAAGGCTGACTGGTGGCGCTCGGTCGGTCTGGCGATCGGCGACGACATCCTCGCTGCCGCAAAGCATATCGCCGCGCGCTGAGCGCAACTGTGTGCCGCTGCTGCCGAGCCGGCGCGGTGCCACTCCAGTTACCCCGGAACCCGTCAATCAGTTGCGCAATGAATTGCCGTGACCACGCACTTCTTGGAGGGCAACCATCCTGCGGTCTGATAAGAATCATCGGGCATCCGAAATACCCGGACTCGCCGGGACCACCCAGCGTGGCCCTGCTGTCGCTGGTCGCGATTCGCCGTCTGGCCGGTCACAGGTTTTGGCCCGACGATCTCAGCATTGCTGACGAAGGGTTCTTTGCGTCCGAGTTGCTGTCCAGTCACTCCCGGGTTACCGACAACTACCTGGTCGCACTCGCCCCTGCGAACAGCGGGCGTCACGCCACCATGGATCAGAGGCTGGCTGCGGGTGTCGTACACGGCGGGAAAGATGCGCTCGAGCTTATCCAACGAAATTGATCGCGAGGCGATCTCTGTCCCGGCCAGCCGGAATTGGCCGCTGGCCTATGAACAAGGCCGTTGGTCGGAGCAGGTCGGTAAGGCTTATGCAAAGCCGATCCTGGCGGGCAAATAGGCCACTCAGCGGGTCAAGAAACACGGCACCTGGCTGGTCCCGTCGACAGTCGTTGCGGCCATCGCCTGCGCGGACACGGGTTGCAGGACTCAGGCGCTGCCTGATCATCAATGCGTGTCCGCGTGCGGCGCCGCACAGACCCTTCTCGTCTGGTGTGACGAAGATCAACGGGTTTGCTTTGGCGCCTGACAAGACCTTGCTCGACCGTGACCACTGAATCGAGGTTGACATGTTGAAGAGACGACGGTTATTGCAGTTGGGCGCCGTGGCGGCCGTGGCCGGTGCCGGAGGCGCCGCCTGGCTGGTCTTCGGTTCGCGCCGCCCGCGTGGGTCGCAAGCGCTGGGCGGCGGGCTGTTTCGCCACTATCCCTTCGATCCGGTGGCTGCCGAAAACTTTCAGCAGAAGCTCTTCATCCCGGTTGCCAGTGGGCCGTTCGGGGTGCTGGCCTGCACACGCCGGCCAAGATGGACGGGCATCCGCGCGACACCGTCGGGCCGGGCGCACGCTACGACTACGACTTCACGGTGCGTAACCGCAGCGGCACGTACTGGTACCACACGCACGCCCACGAGCTGACCGCCAGGCAGGCCTACAACGGCCTGGCAAGTTTCTTCCTGGTCGAAGACGACGACCAGCGCAAGCTCGCCAAGGCACTCGATCTGCAGCTGGGTGTGACGGACCTTCCCCTGGTCATCCAGGACAAGCAGTTCGACGCACAGGGCAAGCTGGTGTACCGGCCCAACATGCATGAATCGATGATGGGCTGGCTTGGTGACATTGCCACAACCTCGAGCACGAAGACGCCGGAATGATGATCAATTATCGTGTTCAGGCATGACAGCAGATCGATGCGCCGAGAACCGGCATGCGTACTTTCTGCTCTTCATAGCTCGGTTCTCCGGTTTCAAGGCAGCACCAAGCCCTCTTGGCGCGCCACGCGTTCCAGGGCCGCTTCAAACAAACCACGGGACGCGCCCGCGACCCGCCGCAGGTAGGCATGCAACTCGGCATCGTCCGGGCTGTGGTTGGCGCAGTCGGCGCTGTAGGCCTCGAAGTTCGAGAGCTGCATCAGCAGCTCCGCCACATGGCGCGGACATTCGCAGGCAATCGTCGACGCCAGGCCCGCGATCGCCGTCAAGGCGGCGTCGTCAAAGCGACGTGGCGTGACATCGCCCGCGGCCAAGTCCGGTGAATCTCGCGGCACGGGCTGTCCGCCTGGCTCTGGGCCGTCAGACACCAGCGAGCCTTGCAGCGATGTCACCCACGTGCCCAGCGCCGCGTCGTCGGCCGGCTCGCGGACCACCACGGCCCCGGTGGCGGCAAACGCATTCGTCGCTGCTGCGCCCCCGAAGCGATAGGTCACCGCCACCTGTCGAGCGCGCCAGGCGTCTTGCGCTGCTTTCAGCTCGGGCAGCGCGCTGGCATGTAAACCCGGCGCCTGCCACAGCAGCAGATCGACCGCGACGCCAGAGGCAGCATGGGCTGCTTCGGCGAGCGACTCGAACACCGCCGTCACCTGCCAGGGATGTCCCAGGCCTTGGACGACTGCGGGGCGTTGCAGCCGCAGCGCCAGCGCCTGACCGACCACGATCAGCCGCAGCGATGCCATCCGCCGTGCCGACCGAAACCCCTTTTCTGCAGGGCTGACCACATGCGTGCTGGCCACCTGCAGCAACTGCGCGGCGTCCAGCGCGGCAATCGAGCCGATGGCATGCCCGTGCTCAGTCAGCTGCCGCAGCAGTAACAAGCGCTGGACGTCGGCAGGTGAATAGAGCCGATGCCCGGAGGGCGCGGTGGTCGGCCCCACAGCCCGGTAACGCTGCTCCCATGTGCGCAGGGTGGTCACCGGCATGCGCGCCATGCGCGCCACCGCGCCACTGCGGAAGGTGGGCTGCGGCGCGGGCGGCGGCTCGATGGCAGTGGCTGGCGGTTTTTTGAGTGCCATAGTCTCTAAT
>JAYVOV010000221.1:0-2040 GCA_043757735.1 Burkholderiaceae bacterium | reverse complement strand
CTGAATCAGCGCGTGCCGCGCCAGCCCGGGCCGCCAGCGAGGGCAGCCGCGCGGCCCGCACGAAGGGCGATTCCGACGCGCCCGATATGCGGGCCGATGTGGAGGCTGCGAAGGCGGCTCGTCCCCAGACCCGAGCGCTCGACCTTGCAGCATCGGCTGCGGCCGCTGGCAGGGAACTGGGCGGCGGCTCGGTGCTGCGCTTCAACGATCGTGCCGTGCGCCTGCCCGACGGCGAGTGGCGTGTTCAGGCGAGCGGGCCGATGACTTTGGACTACAGCGACCCAGGCGGCACCTTTGGCACCCAGAACATCCCTGGCTGGTCGGTCCGCCTGACGCAGATGACCGGCGGGAAGGCGCGTTCATCGGTGCTGCTGATGTTGTCGACCGAGTCGGGCCAGCAGTTCGAGCGTCTGCTGTGGGGTGATGAGTTTTGCGGGAAATCGCGTCCGCGCTCGCTCGGACATGACTTCAACGGTTCTTACAACCAGCCCGTCTGCTGGCTGGTTCAAAAGGTCGGCAATCCGGCCGAGGCGCTTGGTTCGCGCTTGTCGGCGATGATGGGTGCCTATGTGCGCGAGGGTGACTATCTGCTGAGTTATGGCAATCACTTTTCGGCCAACTACCTGCGCGTTCTCGTGGTCGTGTCGGGCGATGCGATCGGCTCGGATGTTGCGGCTGTTGCGCTCGGGCGCGCTCTGGCCGCTGCTTTGCGTCCACTGGGGGAGTTCTCCTCCCGAACGGTGAGTCTGCCCAAGCTGCCCGACTGACTCAGTACCAGAGGGTGTCTGGCGCATTGGCAGAGAACTCTGCGCTGACCCCGTTTTGCACCTGCGCTGGCGCCACCGAAGCCAGATCCGTGCCCGCTGGTGTAAAGACGCCACCGCCCAGCCGGTCGTCGTCCTGAATCAGCAGACGCAACTGGGCGCGCGGGCCCACGGCAGCATTTGCTGCGCTGATCACGCGCAGGTGCAGGCCCTCGAGACCATTTTCTTCGACCGCGTCGCCCCGCACCACCAGGCGCAGCACCTGGGATGACTGGCCGGGCGCGAAGTTCACGACCGCCGTGCCGTTGGCAAAGCCCGACGCGCCCAGGTCGATGTCTTGCGCCGTGGCGTCCTCGTCGAAGACCAGTTGGACAGTCACTGTGGCACTGCCGCTGACTGCGCCCGTGCGCGCCAGGCTGAGCACGATGCGGCCGGGGTCGCCTTCGGAGCCTTCAATGACCAGCGGCTTTTCGTCGCCGATGAACCCGACCGATCCGGTTGCGCCGCCGCCCGGCGCCGAGGGGGTGCTGGTGCTCACCGTATAGGCGCCGATTGCGCCAATGGGTGTGCCCTTGACTGCCACGAAGTATTGCCCTGCAGTGGGCGCAGTGACGGCGAGCTGAAGGCTGGCAGCGCCCGCGGTATTGGGGTTGGTGGCAATCGTCGCACCGGCGGGACCGATCACCTCGACGGCGGGCCGCAGGGCTGATCCGTTCGCCGCCACGCTGATGGTGTATTGCTGCCCGCCCTCCAGGCTTACGCTCAGCCAGTCGCTATCGCCGGCGACTTCGATCTGCCCGGATGCGGTGCGCCCGGGTTCCGCGCGGCCGGTGGTTGCCGACGTGGCGGCAAAGTCGTCGGCCGCGACATTCGAACCAGCGCTCGCCGCCGTCAGCAGATAGGCGCCGCGGGCGCCGCCGTTGCCTTGCGCATCGAGGTAGTAGGTTCCGGAAAGCGATGGCGTGAACTGGATTCGCGCCGCGGTGCCACCGCCTGAGTTGTCGTCGGCGACCAGGAATTGAGCCGCGCCGTTCCAAAGCGCGAGCAGTGGATCGCCCAGCTGCACGCTGTTTTCGGGATTGGCCTTCAGGTCGAATACGTAGCGTTGTCCGGCGTCCAGGCTGATGGCGAACCAGTCGGCGTCGCCGATCACGCCGATTGCGCCATTGATGGTCTGGCCCGCTGCGATTCGCCCGCTGGTTCGGCTGTCCGAGGCATAGTCGTCGGCGATCGGTGTGGTCGAAGTGTCTGGCAGCCCGGGCGCAAAGAACGAGAC
>JAYVOV010000220.1:0-2041 GCA_043757735.1 Burkholderiaceae bacterium | reverse complement strand
CGGCGCCAATGCCCCCATCCCCGTCCACCACCCCACTCACTTCAGGCAGGCAGCCATGAACCGTTTCGTTCGATCCCTGCTGCTCTGGTGGAGCCTTGCCGCGTGTTCGCCCGTACCGGCCGCGTCCCCCGTGCCTCTGCCGGGTTCTGCCGCGATGCAGCCGGCCGCGCTCACCCTGTACGTGGGTCAGGCGCATGTGCTCAACGAAGGCGAGATCCGGCGCATCGCGATCGGCAACGGCAAAGTGATTCAGGCCACCGCGCTCGATGAACGCCAGATCCTGATCGTGCCCGAGGCGCCGGGTCAGAGCACCTTGCATCTGTGGGGTGCGAACGGCCCCGAGCGGCTGCTGGTGATCACGGTGCTGTCCGCTGATGTCGGGCGCCAGGTGGCCGAGGTCAGGGCCATGCTCGGTGAACCCGGCAACCTGCGTGTGCGTCCGGTCGGCGAAAAGCTGGTGGTCGAGGGCGAAAACCTGAACGAAGAGCAGGCCGCGCGCCTGGCGGAAGTGGCCAAACGCTATCCCCAGGTGGTCAATCTCACCAGCAAGGTGGGGATGGAACGCATGATCGCGATGGACGTGCGCATGGTCGAGATCCGCCGCGATTCGCTCGAGAACATTGGCGTGCGCTGGAGCGCCAGCGCGTCGGGCCCCAGCTTCGGGATCGTCGGCGATTTGAAGCGCAGCACCGCCCTTTCTCCGGGTGGCTCCGCCGAGGGTGCGGGCGGCATCGAGATCCGCCCGCGGGTGGGGCCGTTCGCGTCGGTGCTGGGCATCGCGTCTTCCATCACCTCGATGATCAACCTGATGGTGCAGCGCGGCGATGCAATGATCCTGGCCGAGCCAAGCTTGTCGTGCCGCAGCGGCGGATCGGCCAAATTTCTGGCCGGTGGTGAGCTGCCCATTCCGTACTCCAGCGGTCTTGGCAACACCAGTGTGGTGTTCAAGGAATACGGCGTGAAGTTCGACGTCAGCCCTACGGCCAACAGCACCGGCGTCATCGCCGCCAAGATCGCGACCGAGATCTCCGCCATCAACTTCGATGTGCTGGTGAAGGAGATCCCGGGCATCTCCAAGCGCCGTGCCGAAACCGAGGTCAACCTGCGTGAGAACGAGACCCTGATCATCGCCGGCCTGATGTCGGAAGAAAGCACCCGCAGTATCGACCAGGTGCCCGCGCTCGGCGATCTGCCGGTGCTGGGCAGACTGTTTCGGTCGCGCGCGTTTCGCGATCGCCAGACCGAGCTGGTCGTGTTCATCACGCCGCGTTTCATTGGCGGCGTCAACGACACCGCACCACGTGATGACGCGGCCGACGTCGAAGCCGCACGCCAGCAGGCCGCCACGGTGCGCGAGCGCAGCGAATGGGCTCGCGAGCGCACCCGCTTCGTCGACTGAACACTACAAGGAGTTAGCCGTGATCATCGTCAGCATCGAATCCGATGGGCTGCCCACCCGCCGGGTGGCGGTAAACCGTCTGCCGTGCCGAATCGGTCGGCGCAAAGACAACGAAGTCGTGCTCGACAGCTGGCGGGTGGCGCGTCTGCACGCCCAGATCCAGCGCATGGAGCGCGGTTACCGGCTCGTCGACGAAGGCGCCTTGTCCGGCACCTGGGTGAACGGCGAACGGGTGATCGAGTTCGGCCCGCTCGATCCGGTCGATGAGATCGTGATCAGCGGGTTTCGACTGCGGATCATGGTGCAGGCGGAACCGAGTCTTTCAAGGGCGGACTGGGCCGTCGATGACGGTTCTCGTGGCCGCCCGGGCGCCGACGCGAACACGGTTGAGGCAGCGGTTTCTGCGTTGTCTGCGCCGGTAACGGGTCCTGCGGCAGTGCCCGGTGCTTCACCGGTGCTTGCGCCCGCGTCGGGGTTTGCCCCTGCGCCGGGGTCTGCCCCTGCGCAGGGGCAAACCCCGGCGTCAATGTCCGCCCCGGCGTCCGTGCCGGCGCCAGCCAACCATCTGTCTCATGCCCAGACTTCGTCGCGCGCCTGGCGGGTGCTCCTGCATCAGCGCCTGCTGCAGACCATCGACCTGCG
>JAYVOV010000219.1:0-7467 GCA_043757735.1 Burkholderiaceae bacterium | reverse complement strand
CGATGTTGCCGTAGATGCCCGAGACCGAGGTGGTATTGATGATCCGCGCCGCCAGGCTGGTGTCGCCGTCCTTGATGCGCTTCTTCCAGTAGACGGCTGCGTGATGAATCGGCGCGAACGTCCCCTTCAGGTGAACATTGATCACCGCATCCCATTCGTCTTCGGTCATGTTGGTGAGCATGCGGTCGCGCAGGATGCCGGCGTTGTTCACCACCGCATCGAGCGAGCCAAAGCTGTCGAGCGCCTGTTCCACCAGGCGGCCGGCGGCCTTCCAGTCGGAGCAGCTCTCGAGATTGGCCACCGCCTGACCACCGCGGGCGCGGATTTCGCGCACCACCGCCTCTGCCGGTTGTTCGTCGTCCTTGCCGGGGGCGCCATCGCGCGCCGATCCAAGGTCGTTGACCACCACTTTAGCGCCATGGGCAGCGAGCTGCAGCGCGTATTCGCGGCCGATTCCACGGCCCGCACCGGTCACGATCACCACGCGGTTTTCACACAATTGTTGAGTCATGCACAAGCCTCCGAAACTGGGTTGTCTGGCAGAAAAGACAGGCGCCGGCAGCCGCAGCACGGGCCGCCCGACGGGCGCACCGATTATGTTCAAGGGGCTTCGCCCTTGTAAAGCAACCACCAGCCCATTTACCGCGTCACCGCAGACGCCGTTCCGGCGCGCCAGCCGCGACGATGCCAAAGCCCGGCTTGCGGACCGTGCGCGCACCGGGTGCGTCGTTCGACGCGAATCTTTGGACTAACATGGCAATCGACCATTGAACACTTTCGTTCCGGCCAGCGGAACGCCATCACCACCACAGGATCCCCTCCATGGAATTCGACTTCTCGCCGGAGCAGAAGCAGCTCAAGGACCAGGCGCGGCGCTTTCTGCAGGACCGCTGCGACCGGCACGCGGTCCGCGCGGTGCTCGATGGCCCGCAGCCCTACGACAAGGCATTGTGGAAAGGGCTGGGCGAACTCGGTTATCTCAGCGCATCGATTCCCGAGGCCTACGGCGGCCTGGGCGCGGGTTATCTCGAAGCCTGCGTGATCGCCGAGGAGCTCGGACGGGTGGTGGCGCCGGTTCCGTACAGCTCCTCGATCGCCCTGGCTGCCGAGTTCCTGATGTGTGCCGGCACCGAGGCACAAAAGCAGCAGCACCTGCGACGCCTGGCCAGCGGCGACGCGATCGGCACCCTGGCGCTCGCCGAAGGCACCGGACGGGTGATCGCTGCTTCCATCGCCACGATCGCAACCCGGCGCGGCGAATCCGCTTCGATCAGCGGGACCAAGACAGCGGTCGCCGATGGCGACATCGCTGACTTTGCGATCGTCGCAGCGCGCGACAGCGCCGACGCCAGCGCCTTGTCGCTGTATCTGGTCGACCTGAACGCCGCCGGCGTCTCGCGCACACCGGTCACCACGATCGACCCGACCCGCAGCCACGCTCGTCTCGCGTTCGAGAACGCCGTCGCTGAGCCGCTGGGCGCAGCGGGCGAAGGCTGGCGCATCCTCGAGCAGGTGCTCGATCGTGCCGCCGTGCTGATCGGCTTCGAGCAGCTCGGCGGCGCCGATCGCGCGCTCGAGATGGCGCGCGACTACGCGCTGGAACGTTTCGCCTTCGGCCGCCCGATCGGCTCGCTGCAGGCGATCAAGCACATGCTCGCCGACATGTATGTATCGGCCACGCTGGCGCGCTCCAACTGCTACTACGGTGCCTGGGCGCTGTCGACCGATTCCGCAGAGCTGCCGCAAGCCGCTGCCACTGCCCGTGTGAGCGCCACGCAGGCCTTCCAGCACTGCGCGCGCAACAACATTCAGGTTCACGGCGGCATGGGCTTCACCTGGGAATTCGATTGCCATCTGTACTACCGCCGCTCGAACCTGCTGGCGCTTTCCCTGGGTTCGCTGTCCACCTGGGAAGACCGTCTGATCGACCGCCTGCGCGCCCGTCGCGCTGCCTGAACCCCGTCACCGACCCTATCCCTGGAGCCCCGGGCATCGAGGGCACAAATCAAGGACTGAACGATGAACTTCGACGATACCCCGCAGCAAGCCGCGTTTCGCGCCGAGGCCCGCGCCTGGATCCAGGCGAATGCCCCCCAGGAACTGCGCGCTGAACTGGACCTTGCCGGCTTCGGGCAACCGGCGCTGCGCGGCGGCGACGTCCTGCAGGCCGGCAAGGCCTGGCAGAAACGCAAGCAGGAGGGCGGCTGGTCATGCCTGCACTGGCCTCGCGAATACGGCGGGCGCGGCGCCACGCCCATCGAACGCGTAATCTGGCAGCAGGAAGAAGGCGTGTTCGCCAAGCTGTCTTCGCCCTTCCTGATCGGCCAGGGCATGTGCGGCCCGACCATGATGACGTTCGCGGCCGAACAGCACAAACTGCGCTACCTGCCGCCCCTGGCCACCGGCAGGGAGGTCTGGTGCCAGCTATTTTCCGAGCCGGTGGCTGGCTCTGATCTCGCCGGCCTGCGCACCCGCGCCGAGCGTGACGGCGATCACTGGGTAGTCAACGGGCAGAAGGTCTGGACCAGCGGCGCGCACTATTCAGACTTTGGCCTCCTGCTGACCCGCACAGACCCGAACGTCGCCAAGCACGACGGCCTGACCATGTTCTTCATCGACATGAAAAGCCCGGGCATCGAGATCCGGCCGATCAAGCAGGTGAACGGCCAGTCCGGATTCAACGAGGTGTATTTCAAAGATCTGCGCATACCAGACGACCAGCGCCTGGGCGCTGTCGGTCAGGGCTGGAAGGTCTCTCTGACCACGCTGATGAACGAGCGCCTCTCCATCGGCGCAGGTATGCCCACCGGCTTCCCGGAACTGTTCGAGTTGTGCTGCCAGTTCGACACCGGCGACGGCCTGGCGATCGACAATGCATCGGTGCGCTCCAAGCTCGCGACCTGGGCGGTGCGAACCAGCGGCCTGCGCTACACCGCTTATCGCAGCATCTCGGCGCTCTCGAAGGGCGAAACCCCGGGTCCGGAGAACTCGATCGGCAAGCTGGTGGCAGGCCAGACGCTCCAGGAAATCGCGATGTTTGCGCTCGATCTGCAGGGTCAGGCGGGCGCGCTGACCGACCCCACCATGGTCGAAGCGTCGGCACGGTTCCAGGCGATGCTGCTGCGCTCGCCGGCCACCCGCATCGAGGGCGGCACCGACGAGATTTTGCGCAACATCATCGCCGAACGGGTGCTGGGTCTGCCGGCCGACATGCGCGCCGATCGGGGCATGCCCTTCAACAAGATCCCGGTCCGTTCGGCGGGCTGAAAACAGAGCAGCGGACGCACGGGCAGACGCCCGATCAGCGGACGGACGGCTTCGGCACAAACGCCCGCGACCGCCCGCGTCGTTTCAGGCGTTGCGAATGGTCAGTCCGCCATCTACCGGCAGCGTCACCCCGGTGACGAAGCCGGCCGCCGGCAGGCACAAAGACAAGGTCATGTGCGCGACCTCCTCGGGCTCCGCATAGCGGCGCAGCGCAACACGGCGGCGCGCGTATTCGGCCTTCTGCTCCTGCGGTATGCGCTGGGTCATGCCGGTGTTGATCGGGCCCGGGCAGATGCAGTTGACGGTAATGCCCTCGGGGCCGAACTCCACCGCCAGCGAGCGCGTCAGACCGACCACGCCCGTCTTGGCGGCGGTGTACGGGCTGATGAAGCGGGTGGCGCCCAGGGCTTCGGTCGACGCAATGTTGACAATGCGCGCCCCTGACGAGCGGCGCAGATGCGGCAGGGCCGCTCGGATCATGCGCGCCTGCGCGGTCAGCAGCACGTCGAGGCTGCGGGCCCAGCGCGATTCGAAGTCGTCGGAGTCGATTGCGCCGTGCATCGAGATGCCGGCGTTGTTGACCAGAATGTCGATGCCGCCAAAGTGGGCCGCGATATCGGCGACGACACGATCGATGTCGGCCTTGCTGCTCACGTCGAGCTGCCAGCCGCGCGCGCTGCCGCCGGCTTCGGTGATCTCGGCAACAACCGGGTCGATCGGGCTGATGTCGAGCACCGCAACCTTGGCGCCTTCATCGGCGAACAGATGCGCAGTGGCGCGGCCCATGCCGCTGGCCGCCCCGGTGATGATCGCCACCTTGCCGGCGATGGAACGTGAAAGCTTGCTCAGTCTGGCCACAGCGCACTCCTGGATCAATGGACGAAAGGGATGGCCCGCGTCTCGGGCCGGCGCTCAGGTGCCGCCGTCTACGCGCAGCACTGCGCCGGTGGTGAACGAAGAGGCGCCGCTTGCAAAATACAAGGCAGCACCAACCACTTCTTCGGCTTCGCCGCCGCGCCTGAGCGCGATCGTTTCTGCGGCGCGCCTGGCGAAGGCTTCCATGTCCCAGGCCTTCGCGATGTCGGTGAGGAACGGCCCGCACATGATGCTGTTCACACGCACCTTGGGGCCGAAGGCAAACGCGAACGAGCGGGTGAGATTGTTCAGCCCGGCCTTGGCCGCGCCATAAGGTTCGGCTTTCGGCGCGGGGTTGGCCGCAGCGACCGAAGAGATGTTGATGATGCTGCCGCCATCGCCCTCGGCCATCCGCTCGCCGATCAGTGAACTCAGCCGGAAGGGTCCCTTCAGATTCAGCGATACAACCTTGTCGAACAAGGCTTCGGATACATCGGACAGCTTGCCATAGAGCGGCGACAGGCCGGCGTTGTTGACCAGCACGTCGACCTTGCCGAAAGCCTGGTAGGCGGTGTGAACCAGCGCATCGCAATCGTCCCAGCGGCTGACATTGGCAGCCACCGGCAGCGCGCGTCGGCCCATGGCGCGCACCTCGGCGGCAACTGCTTCGCAGGCATCGAATTTGCGCGACGCGATGATGACGTCAGCCCCCTGGGCGGCAAAGCCCAGCACCATGGCGCGCCCCAGGCCGCGACTGCCGCCGGTCACCAGGGCCACTTTGCCGGTCAGATCGAAAAGATTTTTCATGATGGTCAGGTCTCCATTGATGCTTCAGAGTCGGGCCGACAGCAGGGCCGGGCCGACCGCAGAGTCAGTCCGACCGCAGGGTCAGTCATGCTGCATGGGTCGGTCAGGCGCCGAGTTTGATCGTACCCGCCTTGACCAGCGCCGCGATCGCCGCGTCGTCCAGGCCGGCCTCGAGCAGCACTTCGCGGGTGTGCTGGCCAAGCATGGGCGGCGGACGGCGATAGCTGACCGGCGACTTCGAGAAACGCATCGGATTGGCAATGCCCGGCGCAGCGGCGCCGGTGGCATGCGGGAGCTCCACCTTCACCTTCAGGTGCTGGGCCTGCGGATGCGCCATGGCCTGAGCATAATTGTTGATTGGTCCGGCGGGCACCCCGACCTCGAGGAAGAGTTCTTCCCAGTGCGCGCGTGGCCGGGTGCTCAGGATCTCTGAAAACAGCTTGTGCAGCTCGCCCTGATGGGCCATGCGCGAGCCGTTGTCCTTGAAACGTGGATCATCAACCCACTCAGGATGGCCGAGTGCTTTGCACAAAGCGGTGAACTGGCCCTGGTTGGCGCTCGCCACGATGAACAGTCCATCGGAACAGGGGTATACCCCGTACGGCGTGATGTTGGGTGACGCGTTGCCTGTGCGGCCCGGGATCTTGCCACCGACCATGAAATTGGACAGTTGACCGGAACTCATTGCCATCACCGCGCCAAACAGCGACACGTCGAGATGCTGGCCCTCGCCCGTCACGTCGCGATGGCGCAGCGCCGCCAGGATCGAGATGGTGGCGTACATGCCGGTGAACAGATCGACGATCGGCACACCGAACCGCTGCGGGCCACCGCCGGGAAGATCATCGCGCTCGCCGGTCACGCTCATCAGGCCGCCCATGCCCTGAAACAGGTAATCGTAGCCGGGGCGGGTTGCCCAGGGGCCGTCCTGGCCGAATCCCGTCACCGAACAATAGATGAGTCGCGGATTCACCTTCGACAGCGATGCGTAGTCCAGGCCATACCGGGCCAGGTCGCCGACCTTGAAATTTTCGATGCAGATGTCGGCGCTCTCGGCGAGCTTGCGCACCAGGGCCTGCCCATCGGGCGATGCCAGGTCGATCGCCACCGACCGCTTGTTGCGATTCGCCGACAGGAAATAGGCCGACTCCTTGGTCGGTTTGCCGTCGGGGCCGTTGAGCCAGGGCGGGCCCCAATGGCGCGACTCGTCACCCGAGCCGGGACGTTCGATTTTGACCACATCGGCCCCCAGGTCGCCGAGATTCTGCACGCACCAGGGTGCGGCCAGCACACGCGACAGATCGAGTACGCGGATGCCTTTCAGGGGCCCGGTGTTCGGCGGTTGCCCGGCCTGTGATGACTGGGTGTCGCTGGCACTGCTGGCGGCTTTGTTCTCGGCACTCATGGCTGCGGTTTCCCTCTCGATGATTTCGCCGATGCGGATGTATCGACCCGGCCAGGGGTCGCGCGGCGATCGGGGGAAAGAATACAACCTGCGCAGCTCAAACAGGATTGGACGAATCGACCCGGCGATTCCAACATCCGGCTGTCGACTGCCCTTGCGATGGAACTGCCCATGATCCAGCGGATCGAAACCCCGATTGCGGAATCACGCGCGGCTGATGCTGCACTGCATGACACCCATCTCCCCTTGCGGCCAGGGTCGGCACCCGGTCAGATCACCGCCTCGATCAGCGACGGACCCGGCTGCGCCAATGCGGCCGCGAGCACCCGATTGAACTCCTCGGCCGTGCCGGCCCGCCACGCCGGCACACCCATTCCGCCGGCGAGTTTGACCCAGTCGAGTTCAGGATTGGTGAGGTCCAGCATGCTCAGCGCCTTGGGGCCCGGATTGTGCGCACCGACACGGCCAAACTCGACCTGCAGGATGCCGTAACGCCGGTTGGCGAAAATGACCGTCGTGACATCGAGCTTCTCGCGCGCCTGGGTCCAGAGCGACTGCAAGGTGTACATGCCTCCGCCATCGCCCTGCAGGCAGATCACGCGCCGCCCCGGACAGGCCACCGCTGCACCGGTGGCGGTCGGCAGCGCATAACCGATCGAGCCACCGGTGAGCTGCAGCCAGTCGTGCGGCGGCGCGCCGCGGGTCGCGACGCTGGTGCCGAAACCCGAGGTGCCGCCCTCGTCGACCACGATGGCGTTGTCGGGAAACAGATGCCCCACTGCCGCGCCGATCGAGCGCGCGTTCAGTTCGCCCGCCGGCAGCGCCGGCCGCTCGAGCGCGAGACGATCGGCTGGCGACGACCCGATCCCCACGGCCTGCGCCAGCGCATCGAGCGCACCATCGACATCGCCATTGCGTTCGACCAGCGTGTGCAGTGCGCAGCCTTCCGGGGTGAGCCAGTACGGCTTGCCGGGATAGGCAAAAAACGTGACCGGGGCCTGCGTGCTGATGAGGATCAGGTGTTTTGTGCCGGCCAGCATCTGCGCAGCCTGCTCGCCGAAATACGGCAGGCGCGCCACATCGACCCGGCCGGCGCCGCGCTGCCAGCGCGCCACGAAGGTGTCCATGATCAG
>JAYVOV010000218.1:0-2048 GCA_043757735.1 Burkholderiaceae bacterium | reverse complement strand
CTCGCCCATGTCGGTCACATGAACCTTGAAGAACCAGCCGTGACCCATGGGATCGGTGTTGGCCAGGGACGGATCGGCGCGCAACGCTTCGTTGACCTCGACGACTTCGCCGCTCACCGGCATGTACAGATCTGCAGCGGCTTTCACCGACTCGATCACGCCAGCCACATCGCCCTTCTTGAAGCGGCTGCCGATCGCCGGGAATTCGACGAACACCACATCGCCCAACGCGTCCTGCGCGTGGTGTGTGATGCCAACCGTGGCGGCCTCATGATCCGCGAAGTTGATCCATTCGTGATCGGGCGTGTACTTGGTCGTCATAGATTCTCCGTTGGTTGTTGATTGCACTTGGCTGCTTCGGCAATGGCGGATGAGTGATGATGATGGCGTCGTCAGCCGCGAAAATAGCGGTGGGGCGCAAAGGGCATGGTGCTGACACACATGGGCTGGTTCTTGCCGCGCACTTGAGCGTACACCTCGTGGTTGGGCAAAGCGTGGTTGGCGGCGAGGTAGGCCATCGCGATCGGGCGGTTGACCGTGGGCGCCAGCGTACCGCTGGTCACATGGCCGAGCTCGTTGCCCTGTGCATCGACGATCAACGCACCTTCACGCACCGGCACACGGTCCAGCCCGACCAGTCCGACACGCCTGGTGCTGACGCCATGAGCCAACTGCCCGTCGATCACGTTCGCACCCGGATAGGCGCCGGCGCGCGCGCCCCCCCCGCGGCGCACTTTCTGGATGGCCCAGGTCAGGCCCGCTTGCACCGGCGTTGTCATGTCGTTGATGTCGTGCCCGTACAGGCACAGCCCGGCTTCGAGGCGCAATGTATCGCGTGCGCCCAGCCCGGCTGGCTGAACCTCGGTTGAGGCGAGTAGCGTGCGCGCCAGCGCCTCGGCTTGAGAGGCAGGTACTGAAATCTCGAAGCCGTCCTCACCGGTGTAGCCAGAGCGGGTGACAAAACACTCCGCGCCCGCCAGCCTGGCGCTCATGCCGGTCATGAAGGCGAGTTTTGATAGCGCGGGGTTGAGCCGCGATATCACGCTGACCGCCTTGGGCCCTTGCAAGGCCAGCAGCGCCTGGCCGGGCAACGGCTGCACCGTGCAGCGCTGGCCGATGTGCGTGACCAGGTATTTGATGTCAGCGTCCTTGCAGGCCGCGTTGACGATGACGAACAGATCATCCTCGCGCCGCGTGATCATCAGATCGTCCAGAATCCCGCCGCCGGCATTGGTGAAGAAACCGTAGCGCTGCTTGCCGACTGCCAGATCGACCACATCGACCGGGACCAGTGACTCCAGGGCCTTCGCCGCGTCATCACCCAGCAAGCGCAACTGCCCCATGTGCGACACGTCGAACAGCGCCGCCGATTCGCGGCAATGCCGGTGTTCGGCCAAAATGCCCATGGGGTAGCTCACGGGCATGTCATAACCGGCGAACGGCACCATCTTCGCACCCAACTCAAGGTGCAAAGCGTGCAGCGGAGTCTTTTGCAAAACGGTGGCGGACATGGCTCCAGCGCTTGGGCAGTCTTCGAACCAATGCGGACCAGCCGCACCGGGGATGCCCTCTGCTGTCCGCTTTACCTGAGAGATTGGCGGCCCATGTTCGGCGGGCCGCTTGCCCCTTCGGTGGGCCCGCGCAAGACGGGCCTCTCTCCAGCGAGGAAAGCTTCATTTGAAGCGTTAGTCAGTCCTTTAGCCTGAGCGTTCGTGCTCCCGCTACCAGCGGGCGCTGCGCCTTCGGCGGCTTCACGTGGAAGCGCTCTCCTGACGACGTCAAGTGTAGCAGCGACCGATGCGTTGCGTCGAGACAGACGATTGATGTAGAGATTGCCGACCCGGAAGCGCCCTCGCGCCAGTTCGATGTGCTCCGGCAGACGCGAGAAAACGCTGCCTGTGCTAGGCGAATTGATAAATTGTTGTTCAAATCGGGCTTTCCGTGCAGTCTTGCCCGTAAGGCCGATCGTGGTAGCGTTCGCTCTATGCGCGAACTGCTCATCCTCGCCATTCACTTGGTCGTCACTATCGCCAAACTCCTTCGACCCG